>NZ_JBILQX010000248.1:0-4290 GCF_044372965.1 Elstera sp.
GTTTGGTGGATGAGCCGAGCCTGATTACGGCGGCGGAATAGATATGCAAACGGCCCCGAAAGGGGCCGTTTTTAGTTTAGATAACAGAAATAGAAACGAAATCTTCGTCTAAAAGTATATCTATATAATTATCGCGTAGAATAGAGATATGAGAAACGGCGTAGCCAATATAGAATAGTAGGCGACCAAAAATGTTTTCGAACAAAATACCTGTGTCTATTAAGAAAATTTCTTTGAAGTCGGTCCTAAGGTGAAAAGGAACCCCTTTAAATTTTTCAACGTCTACCCCAAGTTCCCGTAAGATTGTTTCATCCGTTGTCGATTCAAATGTTGATATAGTGTCTTTGTGTAAAAGCCTGAAAGCTGTTTTGGGGGTTTCCAGAAATTTCTGATTGAATTTGTCAATCTTACGTCCAAACCTGTCTATGCTGCCCCCCATGCTAACCATGAGATCAGGAAAAAAATCATCATTCTGTTTAAGGTTCTGAATATCATTATTGGATAAATAGCAAATTCTCGAGATATCGCAATAGGGTATTCCGTTATAATCCTCCGAAAAACTATAGTATATATTTGTACACTCTGAAGATTTTATTTGAACGCACGAGGGATTAGGGATACGGGCATATTCACCCGTCCTGCGGGATGTTGAATCCCGAATGTATAGAATATCTTCCCAGGGTTCTTGGCATAAAAGCTGTAAACGCTTTTTCTCTTCAAGCGGAAGTGGAAAGAGTAAGGTATCGGGCTGAGTGTCAACGGACATCTTCCGACACCATAGCTTTTACCGCTGCCCCGTCGGGCTCGGGGCCTTATACGGGCCGTCTTTGCTGCCAAAGCGTCCGATATTGCCGAAGAGTTGTTCGATAAAGCCCATCGAGTGGCCAGTCGTCGGCGTGGTTTCGGCGGTATGGTCGATAAATTCGACCGTCTCGCCGCCCGTCGCGGCCAGTTTCGAGACAAGCCCGGCGTCGTCGAAATAGACGCGCAGAATGGTTTGCTCCACCGGCGCGGGCTTCAAGAAGGCGATCGTTTCCTGCTTGCGGCTAATATAGTACCAAACCTTGTCCGAAAACGTTCCGGCGGCGGTGGGGGAGCCGAGCAGGCGCTGCACGTCGGCCCGGCTGGAGCCGCCGATAATGATTTGATCTACCGCTTCTTGGGTGGGCAGATTGCCGCGATTATCGACAATCGGCGTGCAGGCCCCAAGGCCGCTTCCCAGCACGAACAGAGTAAGGCCGAGGGTAAGGCCCAAGGTGGGGCGGCGGGTTGGGGTGCGGTTTGTCGTCATCATTCCGAAGGGTCGGTTTCTAGCTCTCAACGCGGGTGCCTGGAATGCCCCCCTTGACCGGGAGGGTCGCGGGAGCCACTTTGCCGCTGCGCATGTCGGCGTCAGGCGCGACAGACACTCGCATTGCCCCTGGGGCAAGTCAATTGCGGCCTGTTCCCGCCCGTCACTTTCCATTAAGGAGCGGTATGGTCTTCTCATTCTCCTGGCCGTTCAGCCCCGCCCGCCGTGCGCGCCGGGCGCTACGCCAAAGGGCCGAAACGCTCTATGGGGTGGCGGTTGCGCAGGCGCGGCAGCCATTGTTCTATCAAGCCTATGGGGTGACGGACTCGCCGGAAGGCCGGTTTGAGATGGTGGCCTTGCATATATGGCTGCTGCTGCACCGGCTGAAGGCCCTGCCCGAGGCGGCTGAGCTCGCCCAGGCCCTCCACGATGTGATGATGGACGATATGGACCTCTCGTTGCGCGAGCTCGGCATTAGCGACGTTGTGATCGGCAAGCGCATCAAGCTTGTGGCCGAGAATCTCTATGGTCGCCTGCAAGCCTATGATGCGGGCTTGGACGATAGCGCGGCGTTTGCCGCCGCTCTGCGCCGCAATGCCTACGGCCCCCGCGCGGGCGTGCCGACGGACGATGCGGTCGCGGCGATGATCGGCTATTGTCACCGGCAAGTGGCTGCGCTGGCGGCCCAAGCCTCGGCCGACCTGCTGGCGGGATCGTGCCAATTTTCAGCTTTAACCGAGTAGAGCCTGATGGAGCCTGAATTTTCCCGCCCCCTGTCGCTGGACCGTATCGGATCGCACCAGATGACCCAAACGGTTGAAGCGACCCCCGAAGAACGGGCGGCATTGGCCGAACGGTTCGCGTTGCAAGACCTCAGCCGACTTTCCGCCAAGCTCGCCATCCGGCGTGTGCGCGGCGGCAAATATGTGTCGGTCTCGGGCCACGTTAGCGCGGCCGCTGTGCAAAGCTGCGTGATCAGCCTGGAGCCGGTCCCGGCGGTGGTGGAAAGCGATTTCGCCCTCGTGCTCGGCCCGATCGATAGCGCGCCGGAGCGTGGCGAGATCGATCTGACCGGCGAAGACGATGAGTTGGAGCCCTGGCCGGAAGAGGGGCTCGATCTTGGCGAGATCACGGCGCAATATTTTTCCCTCGCGCTCGACCCCTATCCGCGCGCGGAAGGGGCGGCGGTGCCGGAGGATTATATCGCCGTTGAGGAGGAGGAATCGGCGGCTTCTGCAACCGCAGAAGAGTCCGGCAAGCCCAACCCCTTTGCACGCCTAGCGGGGCTTGCAAAGAAAGGATGAGATTATATCGCTCTGTGTGACAGAATCGCTTGCGGACGTTCCCGATATTGGCTACACAGGCCGTCGCTTTTCGGCGATGTCCGCTAACACGAGTTCAAGATTATGGCAGTTCCTAAGAAGAAGACCTCCAAGTCCCGTCGTAACATGCGTCGCTCGCATGACGCCCTGTCGGGTTCGGCTTATACCGAATGCTCGAACTGTGGCGAACTGCAGCGTCCGCATCACATCTGCCCGGCCTGCGGTCATTACGATGCCCGCGAAGTGGTTGCCTCGGCAGCCGCTTAAGCCTTTTGGCTTGTTCGATCAGACACAGACGATAGGCGCACCGTGACAGCTCGGTTGACCATTGCCCTCGATGTGATGGGCGGCGACCGGGCTCCCGGGATCGTGATCGACGGTGCGAATATCGCGCGCGAGCGCTTTCCCAACGTAGATTTTCTGATGGTCGGCGACGAGCAGCGGATCGAACCGCTTCTCGCCCGCCTACCATTGTTGCGGAAAGTCTCGCAGGTGCTGCACACCGATAAAGCGGTGTCGTCTGACGAAAAACCGTCCACCGCCTTGCGCAACGGGCGCGGTTCTTCCATGCGTTTGGCGCTGGATGCCGTGGCCGACGGCCGGGCGGCGGCGGCCGTTTCGGCGGGCAATACGGGCGCGCTGATGGCGATGGCAAAGCTATCGTTGCGCACGCTGCCCGGAATCGACCGTCCGGCGATTGCCTCCATCATTCCTTCCCAGCGCGGTGAAACCGTCATGCTGGATCTTGGGGCGAATGTGGTGTGCGACGCCCAAAACCTGTTGCAATTCGCCATTATGGGCGACGCCTTTGCGCGGGCCGTGCTGGGCCTGACCAATCCGACCATCGGTTTGCTGAATATCGGCGCCGAGGAAATGAAGGGGCGGGAAGAGCTACGCCAAGCCGCGATTCTGTTGCGTGAATCGCCGCTCGCCGCGCAGTTCCACGGCTTTGTCGAGGGGAATAACCTCTCCACCGGCTCGGTCGATGTTGTCGTAACCGATGGGTTTACCGGCAATGTTGCGCTGAAAACGGCGGAAGGCACGGCCCAACTCATCGTGCATTTCCTGCGCGAGAGTTTCAAAAGCTCCATTTGGGCGCGGATTGCCTATGTGCTGATGCGCCCGGCGCTCACCCAGTTCCGCAACCGTGTCGATCCGCGCCGCTATAATGGAGCGGTGTTCGTCGGGCTGAACGGCATCGCCGTCAAAAGCCACGGTGGCACCGACGGGCTCGGGTTCGCCAATGCCATCGGCGTTGCCGCCGATATGGCGATGCATGGGTTTATCGATAAAATTCGCAGCCAAGTGGCCGTCTTGCAAGCGACCTCGGCGGACCCCACTCCAGCCGTGAGCTTGGCCCCATGAGTTTTTGGCGTTCCCAGATTATCGGTACCGGCTCTTATCTGCCCGCGCGCATTGTCACGAATGACGAGTTGGCCCAGCGGGTCGACACCTCCGATGAATGGATCCAGCAGCGCTCCGGCATTCGGCAACGCCATGTTGCAGCCGAGGGCGAGACCACGGCGGATCTTGCCACGGCGGCCGCGGTAAAGGCGCTGGAGGCGGCTGGGATTTCGGTGCAAGAGCTTGATTTGATCGTTCTTGCCACGACAACGCCAGACGATACTTTTCCCTCGACCGCAACCAAGGTGCAAGCGCGCCTCGGAATGCATCGCG
>NZ_JBILQX010000249.1:0-4242 GCF_044372965.1 Elstera sp.
GAAGGATTAGGCCCATGTCGCTCTCCGCCTGGCTTTCGGATTTCATTACGCTGTTCGTGGTCATCGACCCGATTGGCGTGCTGCCAATTTATCTGTCGGCGATTGCGGGGATGAACAGCGCCGATAGCCGCCGGGTTGGGCGACTATCGATTGTCATTTCCTTCGGTGTGCTGGTGCTGTTCCTGCTCATTGGCCAAGCCTTGCTAACGCAATTGGGCATCGGTTTTCCGGCCTTCCGCATTGCGGGCGGGGTTATTCTGTTTCTCGTTGCGCTGAAAATGATCTTCGATGGTCACGAGGCGGTGCCGAGCGAGGAGCGCAGCGCGGCGGTGAGCGAGGTTGCGGTTTTCCCCGTCGCCATGCCGGGGATCGCCGGGCCAGGCTCTATCTTGGCCGTTATGCTGATGGGCAGCGGCGGCACGGCGGGGTGGCTTGACGATCTGCGCGTTGCCTCCGTCATCGCCGCCGTGCTGGCTGTTACGCTGATTGTGATGCTCTTCGGCACCCTGTTGCGCCGGGTGTTGGGGCGGACGGGAATCCTGGTCGTTAGCCGCGTGATGGGCCTGTTGTTGGCAGCGCTCTCGGCGCAATCGATCCTCGACGGGCTGAAGCTGACCTTCGGGTAGGCCCTCCTCAGACGCTTTCAGAATAGTTTTTGATATATCGAACTTGCTTTCGAGGGGGTTTTTGTTATCCTCATTTTCAATATATCGAAACAGCAACGACAGGCTGTCGAAATATCGATCCTATGCGTCGCGCCGCCGACAGTTCAGACGGTTTGCGCGCGCGGCCCTTACCTGAGGAATGACAAAATGACAAATGATGCATATGGCTCTAGCGTCGATCCCCGCATAGCCTGGGGGCGGCATCGTGGCCAAGATGGGCGCTGGAAGTGGTTTTGCGAGCATATCGCCCGTCATCGGCACGCTCATCGGCACGAGTATGGTTTCAATGAAGAGGATGTGGCAGTGTTTGGCGATAAACGGAACGGAGTGGGCCGTGGGGGCCGGGGTTTTAGCCAAGGTTTTGGGCGTGGCCGGGGGCATGGCGATCACCATCGCGGCCGTCCGCTGGAGCAGGGCGATCTGCGCTGGCTGGCCCTCGATCTCATCGCTCAGCAGCCCCGCCACGGATACGAGGTGATTAAAGCGATCGAAGATGCTTTCAACGGTCACTACGCCCCCAGCCCCGGCGCGGTTTATCCGATGCTGACGCTGCTTGAGGAAATGGGTTTTATCGCCAGTGAGGCCCAGGGGGCCAAGAAACTCTATAGTTTGACCGATGCCGGGCGCGCCGAAATCGAGGTAAATGCGGCGGCCATTCGGGCGGCGCGGGAGCGGCTGAACGATGCGCTTGCCCGCTTCGGCGGCGCACCGGCCCCGGAACTGCTGCGGGCGATGGATAATCTGCGCGCGGCGCTGCGGGTGCGGCTGGCAAAAGGCGAACTT
Source organism: Elstera sp. (assembly GCF_044372965.1). Taxonomy (NCBI): domain Bacteria; kingdom Pseudomonadati; phylum Pseudomonadota; class Alphaproteobacteria; order Rhodospirillales; family Rhodospirillaceae; genus Elstera; species Elstera sp. The sequence continues at coordinate 1,449 of NZ_JBILQX010000249.1, forward strand.
TCGGCGAGCGCGCTGACGACGATCACGAGTGCGCTTGATCGGGCGGCGTCGGAGGTCGAGCGGAGCTAAGGCAAACAAAAAGCCCCTCGCCCGAAAGGGCAGGGGCTTTTTGTTTCAAGCGCTGTGCAAAGATGGCTCCCAGGGAGGGATTCGAACCCCCGGCCAGGCGGTTAACAGCCGCCTGCTCTACCGCTGAGCTACCTGGGATCAACCAAGCACATAACGCGACACTTTTTAAAACGCTGGCTCCCAGGGAGGGATTCGAACCCCCGGCCAGGCGGTTAACAGCCGCCTGCTCTACCGCTGAGCTACCTGGGAATAGGTGCCGTGCGTCAAGTCCGGCGTGTGTAGCAAACCCGTTGAGGTCTGCCAAGGCCGATTTTCATCGGTGCCCTGCCGGTCTTGCCCGATCAGACTAAACAGAACGCGCGTATGGAGGCCGAGAGCGGAATCGAACCGCTGTACGGGGATTTGCAGTCCCCTGCATGACCACTCTGCCACCCGGCCCCTGGGCGCGCCTGCTCGGTCTAAACCGATGCGGATGCGCGGTGTATCCTGAAGGAAAATGAAGGTCAAGTGTCTTTCAGTGGGTCGCGCCTGGAAGAGGTGACAGGAACCCCTAAAATCGGCGCGGCTTTGCGTTGCACAAGCGAAAGGGCGCGCCTATAACCCTAAGCAGAGTGCCGCCCCATAGGGTGGTTTGGGAGAGGTGGATTACAGGCCCATGGATTACGCAGCCGCTCGCGCGAATATGATCGAATGCCAAGTGCGCACCAATAAGGTGATCGACCCGGACGTGATCGCCGCAATGGCGACGGTGCCGCGCGAAGCTTTTGTGCCGGAAGCACTGCGCCCAGTCGCCTATATTGATGAGGATCTGACGGTGGCACCGGGCCGGTTTTTGCTGGAGCCGATGATCATCGCCCGTCTGCTTCAATCTGCTGAGGTTAAGAAGACCGATAGGGCGCTGGATTTTGCGACCGGCACGGGATATGGCGCGGCCCTTCTGGCACAGTTGGCGGGCACGGTGACGGCGCTCGATAGCCGTGCCAGCTTGCTGGATCTGGCGCGCCGGGCGCTTGCTGCCGCGCCGGTTCCGGTTACCCTTGTCGAAGCGCCGCTCGATGGTGTGCTCGCCCAGGCCGATGGGCTGGTAGGGCAGAGCTTTGACGTTATCCTGATTTGCGGCGCACTGCCAAAAGTGCCGGCGGCTTTGCTGGACCTGCTCGCCGATGGCGGGCGTCTCGTGACCATCCTCAAGCCGGAAGTGGCGGGCGGGGGTGAGCCGCCGATGGGCAGCGCGACCCTGTTCGTCAAGCGGGGCGGGGTTGCCGCCGGGCGCACGCTGTTCGATTCGGCAACGCCGCTGCTGCCCGAATTCGCGCCCAAGCCGCAATTCGTTTTTTGATCGGCTGACCATGCCCGAAGAATTTCCCCTTCAAATCGATGTCGGCACGCTTTCGGCTTGGCTTGAAGCGGGGGAGCCGGTCACGGTGATCGATGTGCGCGAGCAATGGGAGTGGAGCCACGTCCATTTACCGGTATCGCGCCTTATCCCGCTTGGCAGTTTACCAACGCAGGTTGACGGCTTGCCGCGCGTAGGAGCTTTGGTGATTCTATGTCACCACGGCGGGCGCTCTTTACAGGCGACCCGTTTTCTGCGGGAAATAGGCTTTGATAACGCGGTTAACTTAGTCGGCGGTATTGATCGATGGGCCTCGGAGGTTGACCCGAGCCTGTCGCGCTACTAAGTTTGTAATCGCAATTACAGTGCGTACTCGCCTTCAGGCCTGTCCTGAGGCGATTGGCCCGGATGGGAGAGGTCGAGATGGTGTTTTCTGCGCGTCATGGAATCCTAATGGGAAGCCTTTCGGCAGCCTTGTTGTTGGGGACGATGGTGGCTGTGCCGGCGATGGCCCAGACACTGGACCAATCGTGGACGCAGTCCTATCAGACCAACCCGCAGCTCTTATCGGGCCGGGCGCGCTTGCGGGCCACCGATGAACGCTTGCCCCAGGCCCAAGCCGGGTGGCGTCCGACGGTATCAACCTCGGCTTCGGTCGGGCGTTTGCATACGGAGCAGGTGTCGACCCGAACCAACAAGCAGAACCTGACGCCGAAGAGCTACGGCATTTCGGTGACGCAGCCGCTCTATCGCGGCGGGCGGACCGAAGCTGGAACCGAGCGCGCCAAGAATGAAATTCAAGCCGAACGGGCGCGCTTGATTGCGACCGAACAGCAGATTTTTCTCGATACGGCCACCTTCTACGTGAATGTTATCCGCGATCAGGCGGTGGTTGAGTTGAATGCGAATAACGAGCTGGTGCTGCAACAGCAGTTGCAAGCGGCCCAGGATCGGTTCCGCGTGGGCGAAGTCACCCGGACCGATGTGAGCCAAGCCGAGGCCCGCCTTGCGAGCGTGATTGCCGATAAGCAAGCGGCGGAAGGGCAGTTGCGCTCCTCCAAAGCGAGCTTCACGCGCTCGACTGGGCTCGAGCCCACCAATCTGTCAACGCCGATCGTCCCGCTGCAGCTTATTCCCACGTCGCTGGAAGAAGCGCGCACCTTGGCGCAGGCCAATAATCCAGCGATTACCGCCGCCCAATATGATGAAGGCGTCGCCAAGCTGGCGGTGGATGAAGTGCGCGGCGAACTGCTGCCAACCGTTAGCCTCGTCGGCGACGTTAGTCGTCGCCACGATCAACAGATTGGCGTCGAGCGGACCTCGTCGGCCAGCGTGACCGTGCAGGTCTCCGCCCCCTTGTACGAAGGCGGCAGCACCTATTCGCGCGTG
>NZ_JBILQX010000250.1:0-4229 GCF_044372965.1 Elstera sp.
CGGATCGGCCAGCGGCCCCGTTACTCCTGTCGCAAATGCAACGCTTGCAGGATAGCAAAGCCAAACAGGAAAGTTTAACGCGCGAGGTGGCGGGCTTAGCGGCGTCGGTCGCCGAAGCGCAAGCCTCTGTGGCCACCTACGGCACAGTCGAACGGGAGCAGCATCAGTTAGATCGGCGCGTTCTGGCCGCGCGCGAGATGCACGATAGCCTCGCCAAACGCTATGAGATGGCCCGCGTTACCGGGGCGCTTGGGAAATTCGAGGCGCCCGAGCGGGTAAAATTGATCGATCCGCCGACGATGCCGACGGTGCCGATGACCCCGCCCGCCATTTTGTTCGTGATTGGCGGGATCTTTGGGGGGCTTGCCTTGGGGGCCGCGTTGGCGTTTGCGGCGGAGCTTGCCGATGGCAGCTTGCGGCGGCGGGAGCAGATCGAGGTTGGCCTTGGCCTGCCGTTGCTCAGCCGCCTGCCGGGGCTGCATCGCTTAGCGCAGTAACCTCTTAACTGAGCTTGGCAAAAATCCCCTCTTCATCCCAGAAGAGGGGATTTTTTTGGGAGGTTTAAGGCTCTCGGAGAGCGTCGCAGCACAAAGAAAAACCCCTCACCAGGGCGCTGGTGAGGGGTTTAGCAGTCTCTAAACAGGGCTATTTTGTAAGGGCGATTTGCTCCATTTGATTGGCTTTGGCGGCGGTCATCAGGCGCCCGTCCTTTTTGACTTGGGCGATAAAGCTGTTAACGCGTGCCAGCCAGTCGGGCTGGCCTTTCTTAATCGCAAACCCATAATCGACGGGGTTCACGATTTGCGGCGGGGCAATGACCCGCGCCCAATCGTGCTGGAACTGCATGCGCAGGGAATAGGGATAGTCGGTCATAAACACATCGGCGCGCCCCGACAGAACTTCGTCTTCGCGCGTGTCGGGCGGCACGATGACCCGGACTTCCGCCTTTTTCGCATTTTGCAACATATAGGGCTCCATCACAGTTCCCTTTTGCACCGCGACCACGCGGCCCGGCTGGTCGATATCGGCCCAATTGCGAATGCTGCTGTTGGTTTTGGTTGTGATCCCATACATGCCGGAGCGTAAATGGGGCTCGGTCAGATCAACGCGCGCCCGCCGGGCTTCGGTATGGCCAATGCCAAACATGGCTATGTCGCATTTGTCCGCGTCCAAGTCATCCATAAAGCTAGCGAACGAGCTATCGACGAAAACAGGCGCGACGCCTAAATCATTGCTTAAGGTTTTTGCTAGATCAATATCGATACCCCGCAGTTGCGAGTCGCGCGGATTGCGGAAGGTGATTCCGTAATAGGCCGGCCAAATGCAAATTTGGAGTTTGTTGGCAGATTTTACTGCCTCTAGCCGTCCGTCAGCGGCAATCGCCGTCCCCTTGGGGCCGGGAGAAATTGCCATCAGAAGGGTGGTGGAGAGCAAAATCAGGGCGGACGCCCAGCGCGGGGAAGGGGCATAATCGCGGTTGAAAATGGTCATGGGCGTTACCTCTACGGGAAATCAGATGGACCAAAATCCACCCAGGGCAGTTGATGCTTTCTCGAACAGCAAAGAGTATGCCGCGACCGCTTTATCGGTGGAGGCACTGCGCGGAAGTCGGCGGCAGATTGCCCGGCTATCGCGGTTGTTCTGGATTATCGCGCCGAGTGTCTTTCTCGTCGTCATCCTGCTCTTTGGGTTCATGAGCTATTCCGGGCGGGAGCGCACGATTGCGGACACACAAAGAGTCTCGGAATCGCTCGCGTTACTGTTGGACGATCAAATAGAGCGGTCATTACAAACGGTTTCATTGGTTGTGCAAGGAACGCATGCGGCTTATGTCAGCACGGGTCGTTTGGGGGTGAGTGGTTTTGATGATTTTTTACGTCGAAGTGATACGATTAGAGGGTTGGCGTTTTCGAATAAAGATTACGTGATCGAGTATAGTACGTCATCGGAAAATGATATTGGTGTTGATTTAAGTAAGTATGATTTTGTAAAGCGATTAACCGAGGATAGCAACCTGTCGTGGGCGGTTGGTATGCCCATCGCGCGGCGGTCGTTTTCCGCGGCGGACGGGGCGGTCGTGCAATCGTCTTTTATTCCCTTTGCCTATGCCGATCGGGATTTGCGCGGTCGGTTACGGTCGGTAACGGTCGCGCTTTTGAATATCGACGCGCTCAAACTGCAATATGCGGCGCTCCTTCAGGATTATCAGGCCGAGATTCGCATTTTGCGATTCGATGGCACGCCCCTGATTGTAACCCGCAATGAAGAGGCGGACAGGGCACGCGGTACGGATATCACCGTCCCGATATTTACGGAGTTTTTGCCGGATCGGGAGCGGGGGACCTTTCAGACCGGCGGCAAGAATGGCAGCGCAGCCTCAATCGTTAGCTTTCGCGTTACCCGCCGATGGCCTGTGGTTGTGGTGGTGGGGCTTGACAAGCAGGCAGCCCTGGAAAGTTGGCGCCAGGAAAGCCTTTTGGTTGGGGCGGCGAGCGCGCTATTCCTCGCCTTGATGGGTTTGGCCATTCTTGTGACGGGGCGACAGCTTAGGGTTGTGCGTCAGCAAACCGATGCCTTGCGCCGGGCACGCGAACTGGCCGACGCGGCTAATCAGGCAAAATCGCTGTTTCTTGCTCAAATGAGCCATGAAATCCGAACCCCGATGAATGGTATTATTGGAATGGCGGGCTTGCTGGGCGATACGCTTCTATCGCTCGATCAGCGCCGATCCATCCAAATCATTCAAAACTCGGCCGAAGCCCTGATGCGGCTTATCAATGATATTTTAGATTTCTCGCGGCTTGAGGCTGGGAAAATAACCCTCGAAAATGCGTCCTTCGATCTCATCGAAACCCTCGAGTCGATTATCGCTTTGGTGGAAACCGACGCCCGCGCCAAAGGGGTTCCGATCCATGTCGACATCGCGGCGGACATTGATCCCTGGCGCGTGGGGGACGAGGGGCGCTTGCGGCAAATTCTGCTGAACCTGATGGGGAACGCGGTAAAGTTTACCAGCGAGGGCCACATCACTCTAAACGTCAGCTTATCGTCACCTAATTGGTTGATCTTCGAAGTGACCGATACGGGGGTTGGTATTCCGCCCGAGGCGTTGGGGCGGCTGTTCCAGCAGTTCGAACAGGGGGAGGCGACCACTCATCGGCGCTATGGGGGGTCCGGTCTTGGCTTAGCGATCTCACGGCGGCTGGTCACGGCGTTGGGCGGTCGGATTAGTGTTGAGAGCGTCTATGGTAAAGGCAGCCGCTTTAGCGTCAAGCTGCCCCTGGCTGTATCGCAGGAGCCGCGCCCGGCCCCCCTCGAAACGCCGACCTCGACCGCTCCCGTTCGTCCGCTGCGCATTTTGATTGCCGACGATAATCTTACCAATCAACGGGTTCTGAGGGGGCAGTTAGAAAAACTCGGGCATAGCTGCGAAACCGTGTTTGACGGGATCGATGCGGTGAGCGCCGTTCAGGAACGACCCTTCGACCTTGTTCTGATGGATATTCAGATGCCGGAAATGGATGGCGTGACGGCAACCCAGCATATTCGGGAATTAGGCGGGGCGCTGGCGCAGATTCCCATTTTCGCGGTAACGGCCAATGCTTTTCCAGGCGATAGGGAGAAATATCTCCAGGCCGGTATGAACGCGGTGCTCGCAAAACCCATTCAACTCAAAAAACTCGCGAGCCTGCTGAGTAATTTCGGAAATATTCCCGAACCGCAGGGCGATATCGTGCCGCCGGAATTGGGGGACGCGACGCCCGATTCCACTCTCGTCGATATGGCGGTTCTCCGCGACCTTGCCGAGAATGTTGGCGAGGATTTGATCGGCTCGATCCTTATTGATTTCCGGGCCGATGTCGAAAAACGCCTCACAGCCCTAAGCCGCGCGCGGGCGGCGGGCGACCATGCGGCCTTTTGCCAAGCCATCCACGCCCTCGCCAGCCTGTTGGGCAGCTTTGGGCTGACGCACCTCGGCCAGCAATGCCGCTTGGCAGAAATCGCTTACCGAAATCAAGAGATCGGCCAAATGTTAGATTTGACGGAAAACCTGGAGGCGCAAGCGTATGAGGGGTTGGAGCAAGTGTTCTCAATTGTGAATAGTAATAAATAATATTTCTGGGCTCACCTAGGTCATGTTGACAAACTCCGCACCCACAATCTTGCGGCGATGATGTGAATGAAGCCGAGGTAACTTACGGCTGTTTTGTCGTAGCGTGTTGCCAGGC
>NZ_JBILQX010000060.1:0-18539 GCF_044372965.1 Elstera sp.
GGGATGACGCTGCCGCTGATTTCCTATGGTCTGTCGTCGCTCTTCGCCATCGCGCTGGGGATGGGCATGCTGCTCGGCCTCACGCGCCGCCGGTTTGGGGAGAGCGACCTATGAGCGCGCCCTTGATCCTGCTGGCCGCAGGCGGCACCGGCGGCCACGTTTTCCCAGCGGAAGCCCTAGCGGGCGAACTCATCGCGCGCGGCTATCGCACGGCCCTCATCACCGATGTTCGCGGAAAGGCGCTGGGCGTGACGCAAGCCGGGCTCGATCTGCATGTGGTTCCGTCCGCTGCGATGCTGGGGCAGGGCTTGCTTGGACGTGCCCGCGCCGCCGTGACCTTGGCGCGCGGCTTCCTCGCCAGCCGGAAACTCCTGAAGCGCCTGGAGCCCGCCGTCTGCGTCGGCTTCGGCGGCTATCCTTCCGTTCCGCCAGTGCTCGCCGCCCAGCGGCTGGGGCTGCCGACCGTGCTGCACGAACAGAATTCGGTGCTGGGGCGCTCCAACCGGCTGCTGCTGGAGCGGGCGAAAGCGCTTGCGACCAGCTTCGCCAAAACGCTCGCCCTGCCGCCGCAGACGCCGCCGATCACTTGGCTCGGCAACCCCGTGCGCGCCGCGATTGCGAGTGTGCCGAGCTTCGCGCTGCCGCAGGAGCGCTTCCATATTCTCATCACCGGCGGCAGCCAGGGCGCGCGCGTGTTCGGCGAGACGATCCCCGGCGCGCTCGCTGCCCTGCCGCAAGTGCTGCGCGAGTTGCTGAGCGTCTCCCATCAGGTCCGCGCCGACGCCGTGGCCCAAGCGCAAGAAACCTACCGCGCCGCCGGGATCAAGGCCGATTGTGCGCCCTTCTTCGGCGATATGGCGAAACGGCTGACAATGGCCCATCTCGTCATCGCCCGCGCCGGGGCCTCGACCGTGGCGGAACTGACCGCCGCCGGGCGGCCCGCGATTCTGGTGCCGCTGCCGGGCTCGGCCGACGATCACCAGACGGTCAACGCCCGTGCCCTGTCCGATCACGGCGCGGCCTGGCTGGTCGAACAGCCCGAACTGTCGAACGGCGGCCTCACCCGCCGCGTGACCGAACTTCTCACCAATCCCGCCGGGCTTGCCGAGGCCGCAAAAGCCGCCCGCGCCCTCGCCAAACCCGATGCCGCAGCCCGCCTCGCCGACCTTGTGTTGACCTGTGCCGCGCTGCCCCTGACTGCCGTTTCTGGAGACGCCTCATGAGAGCGATGCCGCTATCGATCGGAACCCTGCATTTTGTCGGGATCGGCGGCATCGGCATGTCGGGCATCGCCGAGATTCTGCACAACCTCGGCTATAAGGTGCGCGGCTCCGACCAATCCGATAACGCCAATGTGAAGCGCCTGCGCTCGCTCGGAATAACGGTTGAAATCGGCCACCGCGCCGAAAATCTCGACGATGCGCAGGTGCTGGTCATCTCTTCCGCCGTCAAGCACGATAATCCGGAAGTCGTGGCCGCGCTCGAACGGCTGCTGCCGGTGGTGCGCCGGGCCGAAATGCTGGGCGAACTGATGCGCCTGAAATGGTCGGTCGCGGTCGGCGGCACCCACGGCAAAACGACGACGACCTCGATGATCGCCGCGATGCTGGATTCGGCGGGGCTCGATCCCACGGTGATTAACGGCGGCATCATCAACGCCTATGGCACCAATGCGCGCCTGGGCGCGGGCGATTGGATGGTGGTGGAGGCGGACGAGAGCGACGGCACGTTTACCCGTCTGCCCTCGGTCATCGCCGTGGTGACGAACATCGACCCCGAGCATCTCGACCATTACGGCACCTTCGATAAGGTGCAGGAGGCTTTCCGAACCTTCGTCGAGAATATCCCCTTCTACGGGTTTGCCACGCTCTGCATCGATCATCCCGGCGTGCAGGCGATGATTCCGAAGCTCGACCGGCGCGTCGTTACCTATGGTCTTTCGCCTCAGGCCGATGTGCGCGGGCTCAATCTGATGCAGCAGCCGACCGGCGCGCGCTACGATGTGGAAATCCGCGACCGCATGGGCGGGCCGACGCGGATTCTGCGCAATGTGCAACTGCCGATGCTGGGCACCCATAACGTCCAGAACTCGCTCGCCGCGATTACCGTCGCGCTGGAAATGGGTATCGACGACGACACCATCCGTCGGGGCCTTGCCGGGTTCAAGGGCGTCAAGCGCCGCTTTACCCGGACGGGCGAAGTGCGCGGGATCACCGTGATCGACGATTACGGCCATCACCCGGTAGAAATCGCCGCTGTGCTGAAGGCCGCGCGCTCCGGCTGCCGGGGCCGCGTCATCGCCGTGGTGCAGCCGCACCGCTATAGCCGCGTCCGCGACCTGTTCGAAGACTTCTGCACTTGCTTCAACGACGCCGACGCGGTGATCGTCGCCGATGTTTACGCAGCAGGCGAAGCGCCGATTGAGGGCATCTCCCGCGATAGTCTGATCGCCGGGATGCGCCAGCGCGGCCACCGCTTCGTGCGCGGGCTCGATAGCCCAGATGATCTCGCAGGCATCATCAAAGAAATGGCCCGCCCGTCCGATATGGTCGTGTGCTTGGGCGCGGGGACGATCACCAATTGGGCGAACGCTTTGCCCGCGCAACTCGCCGACCTTTACGGTGAACCTTTGAGCGGAGGGGCGGTATGATCGCCCTCACCCGCCCCGATAGCGCCGTTCCGCTCGCCGAACGCCTGCCGCCTTTGCGCGGTCGGGTGACGGCGAACGCGCCTTTGAGCGCGATTACCTGGTTCGCCGTGGGCGGCCCGGCGGAAGTTTTGGTGCGTCCGGCGGATGAAGATGATCTCGCAACCCTGCTCGCGGGTCTGCCGCCCGAGGTGCCGGTGACGGTGATCGGCGTCGGCTCGAATCTGTTGGTGCGCGACGGCGGCGTTCCGGGCGTTGTGCTGCGGTTAGGCAAGGGCTTTGCCACGATCACGACCCAGGGCACCGAGGTTAGCGCCGGGGCCGCCGCGCTGGATTTGAACGTTGCGCTGACCGCAGGCGAGGCGGGCATTGCCGGGCTCGAATTTCTCTCCGGCGTGCCCGGCACCATCGGCGGCGCGCTGCGCATGAACGCCGGGGCCTATGGCGGCGATATGGCGCAAGTGCTGGTGGAAGCGCGCGCGCTCGACCGGCGGGGCAACCGGCAGACGGCCACCTTGACCGAGATGGGCCTGACCTACCGCCATTCCGAAGCCCCCGCCGATTGGATCTTTACCGGCGCGACTCTGCGCGGCACCGAAGCCGACCCGAAGAGCATCGGCGCGCGTTTGGCCGAAATCCGCGCCAACCGGGAAGCGGCGCAACCGATCCGCGCCAAAACCGGCGGCTCGACCTTCAAGAACCCGCCGGGCGCGAAAGCCTGGGAGTTGATCGATAAGGCCGGGTGCCGGGGGCTGATGCTGGGCGGCGCGCAGGTTTCGGAAAAGCACACGAATTTCCTCATCAATACCGGTACGGCCACCGCCGCCGAGATTGAAGCCCTGGGCGAAGAGGTCCGCCGCCGGGTGCTGGAAACCTCGGGCGTTACCCTGGAGTGGGAAATCAAACGCATCGGCGTGAAGTTAGGAGAAAGCGCATGAGCCGCTTCCATCGCATCGCCGTGCTGATGGGCGGCTGGTCCGCCGAGCGCCCCGTCTCGCTCGCCTCGGGCGTGCCGATTGCCGCCGCCTTGCGCGAAAAAGGGTTTGAGGTCACGGAGATCGATGCGCCGAAAGACCCGGCGGCCCTGATCGCCGCACTCACCCCGAAGCCCGACGCGGTGTTCAACGCGCTGCACGGAACCGGCGGCGAGGATGGCCGGGTTCAGGCGATTCTCGATCTGCTGGAAATCCCGTATACCCATTCCGGTGTGCTGGCCTCGGCGCTCGCAATGAACAAACCCGCCGCCAAACGCGTTTTTGCGGCGGAAGGGCTGCGGGTGCCCGGCGGCGCGGTCTATTCGAAGGCCGAGGTGCTGGCCGGCGACGTGATCCCCCGGCCTTACGTGGTGAAACCGCCCGCCGAGGGCTCCAGCTTCGGCGTTCAGATCGTGCGCGCGGGTGATAATGGCCCGGCGGTCGCCGATTGGGGGTTTGGCGACGAAGTGCTGGTCGAACCCTATATCGCCGGGCGCGAACTGACCGTCGCTGTGGTGGACGATCCCGAAACCGGCGAGGCGCGCGCGCTGGGGGCCATCGAGATTCGCCACGCTCACGGCTTTTTCGACTACGAAGCCAAGTACAAAGGCGGCGAGGCGGAACATATTATGCCGCCGGACGTGCCCGAAAGCGTGCTGGCCGAACTCTACGATATGGGCGTGCGCGCCCATAAGGCGCTCGGGTGCCGGGGCGTGTCCCGCTCCGACTTCCGGTATGACGATACGCAAGGTTCGCCCGGCACGGTCTGGCTGCTCGAAACCAATACGCAGCCGGGCATGACGCCGACCTCGCTGGTGCCCGACGCCGCCCGCAGCCGAGGCATTTCCTTTGCTGATCTCGTCGTTTCATTGGTGGAGCAAGCGCGATGGGGATGAGCGATCTGCACCTTGATCCGCTGGACCGCCCCAGCCTGCCGAGCTTCCTGACGGCCCCAAAGCAGGAAAAGCCAAGCGCGGGGGCACGCCTGCGCGCCGCCGTCACCGGTTGGCTGCCGAAACGCGCCGCCGCCAAAGCTCAGCCCAAGAAGATCACCGATCCGAAGCGCTTGCTCATGGGCCCCAGCGTTACCCCCGCCGCGCCGCCGCCGGTAACGCCGATCGAGCCGCAGTTGCAGGCCCGGCTGATTTCCCCCAATCAGCCGATCACCTCGCCCAGCCGCAAGCCCCTGGCACCGCCCGCCGTAGCGAAGGAGCCGGGCCGCGCGCTGATCGTCATTCCCAATCCGCCAAAGCGTCGCCCGCCGAATAAATGGCTGAAGCCCGCCCTCTGGGGTCTCGGCGGCACGATTACGCTCGGCATCGTCGCCGGGCTCGGTGTGACAATTGCGCTACATCCCGCCACTCCCGTGCAAAACGCGAGCGGGGCTGTTCTCCCCCGCCCCGGTTTTTTTGCGCAGGTTGGTGCGGGTTTCGGCCTGCGCGTACAGGAAGTTCTCGTTGAGGGCCGCATTCGTTCCGCTTCCGAAACGATCATGGAATCCTTGCAAACTCGGCGCGGAGAGGCGATTCTAGGCTTCGATGCTGAAGCCGCCCGCCAGCGGTTGGAAGCGCTTCCCTGGATCGAGTCCGCAGTCGTAGAACGGCGCCTGCCGGATACGGTTTATGTCCGTCTCACGGAGCGGTCGCCCTTTGCCCTGTGGCAAAACGGCGGACGGTTCCACCTGGTGGATTCCAAGGGCGTAACCATCCTCATGGACCCTGGCGGCGCGTTTGCCCAATTGCCGGTAATTGTCGGCGAGGGGGCTCCCCAGCGGGCGGAAGAAATCCTGCTGCTGCTGGAGGGGGAACCGCAGATAAAACCGCTCGTCGCCGCCGCTATTCGGGTCGGCGACCGGCGTTGGAATCTGCATCTCACGAACGGTATCGACGTGCGTCTTCCGGAAGAAAATCCGGCGGTCGCCCTGGGGGTGCTCGCTGATCTGCACCGGCAGCAGAAGCTGCTGGATCGGGATATTGTCGCCATCGACCTGCGACAGACCGACCGCATGATCGTGCAGCTCAGTCCAGCCGCAGCGGCCGCAGCCGCAGCGGCGCAAAAACAGGCGGGCGCGAAAGCGGCGGAAGGGGGGAACGGTTAGGATGAGCATGCGCAAGGGATCGACCAAAGCCCGTAACGGGATTGTGGCGACGCTCGACCTGGGCACGACCAAAACCACCTGCTTGATTGCGCGGGTGGATGGCGGTGTGCCGCGCGTGACCGGCATTGGTATGATTGGCTCGAAAGGCATCAAAGCCGGAACGATTGCCGATATCGACGCCGCCGAGAAAAACATTCTTTCCGCCGTGCAAGCCGCCGAACAAATGGCGGGCGAAACCATTCAGGGCGTCATCGTCAGCATGACCGGCGGCAACTTGTCGTCGCGCGTCGCCCAGCACGAGCTTTCGATCGATAGTCACGAGATTTCCGATGCGGACGTGCGCCGCGTGCTGGAAGCCGGGCGGCAGAATATGGAGCCGACCGACCGCACGATGCTGCACACGATTCCCGTGGGGTTCACCATCGACGGCAGCCGGGGAATCCGCGATCCGCGCGGCATGTATGGCCAGCGCTTGGGCGTGAATATGCACGTCGTCTCGGCCTCCACTTCGGCGCTGAAAACCTTGGCGATGGTCATCGCCCGCTGCCATTTGGAACTGGATGGCGTCGTTGCCGCCCCTTACGCCGCTGGTATGTCGGTATTAGTGCCGGATGAGCGGGAGATGGGTTGCACGCTCATCGACCTTGGTGGCGGCGTGACCACCATGGCGGTTTTCTTTGATGGCAAGCTGGTGTTCACCGATTCGGTGCCCATCGGCGGCGGCCATGTAACCACCGATATTGCGCGCGGGCTTTCGACCCCGCTGGCCCATGCGGAACGGATGAAAACCCTCTACGGCGCGGCCCTGGTCGCCAGCGCCGACGAGCGGGAAATCATCGAAGTTCCGCTGGTCGGCGAGGATGATCGCCTCACCGCGCACCATATTCCGAAGTCGATTTTAACCGGGATTATCCAACCCCGGTTGGAGGAGACTTTTGAACTTGTCCGCAGTCGCTTGGAGGCGAGCGGCTTGGACAAGATAGCGGGCCGACGGGCCGTTCTCTCGGGGGGCGCAAGTCAGCTCTCCGGGGTGCGCGACCTTGCGGCCCATATTCTCGACAAGCAGGTCCGTGTGGGCAAACCCCAAGGGTTTCACGGGCTGCCGGTCGATTTTGCCGGTCCGGCCTATGCCACGTGCACAGGTTTGATCGCCCACGCCCTTCAACCGACATCCGAGCCTGCGAAAGGGGGACGCAAAACGTCCGCCGCCCCGCCGACCGGAATGATCGGACGGCTTGGGTTATGGCTCAAAGAAAATTTTTAAGCTCGATCATCAAAGTTTTTCGAAGCGGAGGCACAAAATGGCTATGCAAATCGGTTTGAGCAATCCTAGCGATCACGAACTGCGCCCGCGTATTACGGTCGTCGGCTGCGGTGGTGCTGGCGGGAATGCCGTTAACAATATGATTCGCGCCAATCTGCAAGGCGTGGAATTCGTCGTTACCAATACGGACAATCAAGCGCTGGGGCATAATCTTGCCTCGCGCCGCATTCAGCTCGGCACCGAGTTGACGCGCGGCTTGGGCGCGGGCGCAAAGCCCGACGTGGGCCGGGCGGCGGCTGAAGAATGCATTGAAGAAATTATGCAGCAGCTCGATGGCTCCAATATGGTGTTCATCACGGCGGGCATGGGCGGCGGTACGGGCACGGGCGCGGCCCCGGTCATTGCGCGGGCTGCCCGCGAACGCGGCATTCTGACCGTTGGCGTCGTCACGAAGCCGTTCCATTTCGAAGGCGCGCACCGCATGCGCCTTGCTGAAAACGGCATTCTCGATCTTCAGCAGTATGTTGATACGCTCATCATCATCCCGAACCAGAATCTGTTCCGGCTCGCCAACGAGCGCACCACCTTCGCCGATGCCTTTAAAATGGCCGACGATGTGCTGCACGCAGGCGTTCGCGGCGTGACCGATCTCATGATGATGCCGGGCCTCATCAACCTCGATTTCGCCGATATTCGCACGGTTATGAGCGAAATGGGCAAGGCGATGATGGGGACGGGCGAAGCCACCGGCGACCGCCGCGCGCTTGATGCCGCCGAAGCCGCCATTTCCAATCCGCTGTTGGACGATGCCTCGATGAAGGGCGCGCGCGCCGTCCTCATCAACATCACCGGCGGTCTGGATATGACCCTGTTCGAAGCCGATGAAGCCGCTAACCGTATCCGCGAAGAAGTGGACCCGGACGCAAACATCATCTTCGGCTCCACCTTCGATGAAAGCCTGGAAGGCCGCGTCCGCGTCTCGGTCGTCGCCACCGGCATTGAGTCGGAAGTTGCTGCCGAACCGCGCCGCCCGCAAATCGCCCTCGTGACGGACGCAACGCCGCGCGCACCTCAGCAAAACACCGTCTCGCAAGCCTCGGCGGCAATCGGCAGCGGGTATGCACCGATGGCGGCCACGCCGATGCATACGCCGCATCACGCGGCAGCAGCCCCGGTAATGAGCGCCGAAACCGCGCCGACCAATGGCCCGGCCTTTGGCGTTCAAGGCAATCTCGCCGTGGCCCCGCAGCCGGTCGTAACCCAAAGCCTGAGCGCGCCGGTACGCCCGCAAGCTTCGCCGAACACCGCAATGACCAGTTCGTTCAACCCGGCTCCGCGCGCTTCGGCCCCGGTTTCGGCCCCCCTGTCGGCCCCGATGTCGGCGGCTCCCTCGGTCGATGGCGGCTTTATTCCGCCGCGCCCCGTGGAAGCCTCGATGGAACCGGCGATGACCCAGCGCGTCGTTCCCAACGTTTCGCCGGAACCGACGATGACCCAACCGACCAGCGTCGGCAATGCCGCGCTCGCCATGCAGCCGCTTCATGTTCCGACCCCCGCCGCCACCCCGGCATCGGCGAAGGACAAGAGCCGCGCGCCCAGCCTGTTCGAGCGTTTCACCAACCCGCTGTCCGCCGGGCGTCGTCCGGATGCAGCCCCTGCCGTCACCCCGTCGGCAGGCAGCCGCGTTCAAGGTGGTGGATCGGCCCCGACGGCCCCCGCCGCCGCGCCGCGTTTGAGCGATGCCGGAACCCGTCCGATCTCCAGCCAGGCCGATGACGACCTGCTGGAAATTCCGGCGTTCCTGCGCCGTCAGGCCAACTAAGTTCGGCTGTATCCCATTCGCCGGGGCGTGGATCGCAACCACCCCGGCGACCGTTAAGCAGGACTAACCGGTCGGTCTTTCCGGTGAGCTTCCGCTCGGCTGCGCCTCAGCCGGGCTGGGTTTACCGGACTTCTGACCCTCGTTTGATGGGAACGCGCGCTTTGGGGGTTGTCGCCCGTGCCTGGGATCGCCACTCTGTGATCCCTCCGCTTCTAGCAGTTTGGCGACTTCACGCATGACGACACCCCCCACCTTAGACCTTCTCTCCGACCTCGTGGCCAAGGCCCGCGCGGCGGGGGCCGATAGTGCCGATGCGGTAATGCATCACGGCGTTTCGGTTTCCGTCGAGCGCCGCCTGGGGCGCATCGAGAAACTCGAACGGTCGGAAGGGCAGGACTTGGGCCTGCGCGTATTCATCGGTCAGCGCCAAGCCATCGTCTCCAGCAGCGATCTACGCCCAGATGCGCTGGCGGCGATGGTGGAACGCGCCCTTGCTATGGCCCGGCTTGCGCCGGAAGATCCGTTCTGCGGCATCGCCGGGGCGGAGCTTCTCGCCAGAAGTTTTCCAAACCTCGATAGCGTCGATCCCAATGAGCCCGATATTGAGCTTCTGCTGGCGCGTACAGCGGCAGCGGAAGATACGGCGATGGGCATTGCCGGCATCACCAATTCCGATGGGGCGAGCGCGGGATGGGGTTCGGGCTATAGTGCCCTCGTCACCTCCGCCGGGTTTGCCGGTGAAAACCGCAGCACGTGGCATTCCATCGCCATGACCGCCGTCGCCGGAACCGGCACGGGTATGGAGCGCGACTATGATTATTCCTCGGCCCTGCACGCTGAAGACCTCGACGATCCCGTCCGCATCGGTCGCAGCGCCGCCGAACGCGCCCTGCGCCGCCTGAACCCGCGCAAGCTTGAGACCGCGAAAGTGCCGGTGATCTTCGATCCGCGCGTTGCAGGCGGGCTGATTAGCCACGCTTTAGGCGCGATTTCCGGCCCCAGCATCGCGCGCGGCACCAGCTTTCTCAAAGATAAGCTCGGCCAGCCCGTGTTTAGTTCGAAGATTACCGTGCGCGAAGAGCCCCACCGCAAGCGCGGCCTACGCTCCCGCCCCTATGACGCCGAAGGGCTGCCCACCCAGGCGCGCGCCCTGTTCGATAAGGGCGTGCTGACAACGTGGCTGCTCGATCTGCGCTCGGCCCGGCAGTTGAACCTTGCGCCCACGGGCCACGCCGCGCGCGGCACCTCCGGCCCGCCCGGCCCTGCCGCGAGCAATCTGACCGTGGACGCGGGCACACTGAAACCGCAGGAACTCTACGCGGGCGAAAACGCGCTCTACGTCACCGATCTGATGGGCCAGGGCGTCAACGGCCTTACCGGCGATTACAGCCGGGGAGCGGCGGGTTTCTGGATCGAGAACGGCGAAATCGCCTATCCGGTCAGCGAAATCACCATCGCGGGCAACCTCAAGGACATGTATCAGACCCTGACCCCGGCGGATGATCTGGAGATCAAACGGGGGCTTGATAGCCCCAGTTTGCGCGTCGACGGCATGGTTTTGGCGGGACGGTAACAATGACAACTGAGATTCGCCCCCTCCAAGCCGACGACCGCGCGGCCTGGGAGCTGTTGTTCAAAGCCTATGGGCGCTTCTACAAAACCGACTATACCCCGGCGGTGATCGACGCCAATTGGCGGCGGCTACACGATCCTGCCGTGGGACTGCACGGATTGGTGGCCGTGGGGAAGACGGGCGCGTTGATCGGCCTGCTCCACTACATTCCCCATCTGCACACCAATAGCGCTCGAATGGTCGGCTATCTCGAAGACCTCTTCGTCGTCCCCGAAGCACGCGGCCAGCGGGCGGGCGAGAGGCTGATCGATGCGCTGGTCGATATCGGCAAAACGGCGGGCTGGTATCGGCTTTACTGGCACACCCATGAGGACAATGCGACCGCGCGCAAACTCTACGACCGCGTAGCGAAACTCTCGGCGTTTGTGCGGTATGATATTCCGCTGGTGCCGTGAAAGACCCTATTTTGGGCCAAAAATTGCACAGTCGCGGAGAGTTAAAACTGCCAAATAAGTCATTGCTTCACCACACAAACGGTCGCAACGTTCAGGTTCATTCAGAGATTTTGAAGGACTGTATCCTAACGTACTACCAAACTTGGCTAAATGACGCCTTGCCCCGTTTGGCTCAGCATGGACTAGAGCATTATGCTCATTAATAATTCGACGGGTAATTTCGTTAATATTATCGATATTTATAGACGTGTTTTTATCAGATGAGGCCATTGAAATCATCATTTTCCTCAAGCTTGGCCGCTTATCGTGTGGCCATCCTTGCTCCCATAGATCTAACTTCTCTTCGTGGTCAAATAGGTAACTGACGACTGCCGCTCGCTCCAAAAGAGGACGAATAAGCACCTCACCTGCCAGAAGATACCCCTGGCGCACCAATTCACGAATCGACAAAGCCAGCGAGTATCCATGAGGAATTATTTCTAGCGCAGCAAGCTGTATTCGGGTAAGATTTTTATAATTTGAACGGCTATATTCGGAATTCTTCTCCATAACCTTAACGCTTGCCGATATCATCTTGTCAAATGCGAGAACATTTTCACGCCCCCGATACGGTTCATTTGATTGGTTAAATGTGGGCATGAACATTTCACTCACCTCAAATTTCAAAATTGAACTAAACCATAGTTAAATCATAATTCTATGCGAACAATATATTCCCATAACGAGGCATCATTGCAAATTACAATCCCTCCTTATAGAACAATGCACTAGCCAGATTCGAACGTCTCCTGCTTGACATAGCACTCAGTACGAAAGGTGGCGACATGAGCATCATGACGCTTGAGGTCCGCAGCCTAGATCAGACCCTAACCGATTTCGCTCAGGCTTGGCAGACGGGCACCACCACCGAGCCGCGCATTAGCTTTGAGACGCCTGAGCAGCTTTGGAAAACCTTCACACCGAAGCGCTGGGCACTTCTGCGCGCGATGACGGGCAAGGGCGCGATACCGTTACGGCAGATTGCGCGCACGGTTGGCCGTGACGTAAAAGCCGTTCATAGCGACGTTCACGCGCTGATCGATGTCGGGATCATAGACCGCACCGAGGCGGGGTTTCTGTTTCCGTTCGACGGGATTCACGTTGATTTCACCGTCATGGCGGTCGCGTGAAAGCTCTTATCGTCGGCGGCGGGCCTGCGGGGTTGATGGCGGCGGAACGGCTGCTGGAAGCCGGAGTCTCGGTCGATCTTTACGATGCCATGCCCTCGCTCGGGCGGAAATTTCTGCTGGCCGGGCGCGGCGGGCTCAACCTCACCCATTCTGAAGCCTTGCCCGCTTTTCTCGACCGCTACGGGCCGGAAGCCGAGGCGGTGCGCCCGTGGCTCGATGCCCTGCCGCCCGAGGCGATTCGGGCCTGGGCGACGGGATTGGGGATCGAGACCTTCGTCGGCACCTCGGGCCGGGTGTTCCCAACCGATTTCAAGGCCGCGCCCCTGTTGCGCGCGTGGTTGACCCGCCTGCGCGGGTTGGGCCTGCGCACCCACACCCGCCACCGCTGGACCGGCGGTGCGGCGGGCAACACGCTCACCTTCGACACGCCCACCGGCCCCGTCACCGCTACGGGGGATGCCGTGCTGCTGGCGCTCGGCGGCGCAAGCTGGCCGCATCTTGGGTCGGACGGTGCCTGGACCGGCTTCCTGCCCGCCCCCATCGCCCCCTTACGCCCGTTTAACTGCGGCTGGACCCTCGACTGGTCGCCCATCCTGAAAGCCAAGGCCGGAAGCCCGTTGAAAGCCGTGGCGCTCACGACGGGCGGCCAGCGCGTGCGCGGCGAGATTATTCTGACCGACTATGGCTTGGAGGGTAGCGCCCTCTATGCCCTCTCCCACCATCTTGCGCCGGGCGTAACGCTGCATCTCGATCTTCTCCCCGATCACGAGGAACGCTCGGTGGTCGAAAAACTCGCCCAGCGCGGCAGCGCCTCGCTGGGGTCGTTCCTGAAGAAGAATTTCCGCCTGTCGCCCGCCGCTCTCGCACTGCTGAACGAAGGCCCGCGCGCAGCAGGATGGGATGCGCCCGCCCCCCTCGCCCGCCGCCTGAAAGCCCTCCCGCTCACCTTGGGCGAGCCCCGCCCGATTGCCGAAGCCATTTCCAGCGCGGGCGGCGTCCGTTTTTCTGGTCTCACGCCGGGGCTGATGCTGCTAGAAAGGCCGGGCTGGTTTATTGCTGGCGAGATGCTCGATTGGGCCGCGCCCACGGGCGGCTATCTGCTCACCGCCTGCCTCGCCAGCGGCGTGCAAGCGGCGCGTGGCATGCTCGCCCTTATTTCGCCACGTGGGCCGGGTCAAGTAGAGACGCCTCAGGACTAAAGGAATGTATGGAATGGTTGGGATTGCTCGTCGCCCCGTGCTCGCCGCGCTGCTCATCGCGCTGCCGCTGTTTGCAGCCCCTGCTTGGGCGGCAAAAGCGAAGCCGTGGCCGCTGACGCCGCAAGACAAAGCCGATCTTACCCGCATCGAAACCTATTTCGACGGGCTGAAGACTCTGACCGCCAAGTTCCTGCAAATCACCGATGCCGGGGCGATTGCGCGCGGTGCCGTCTTCATTCAGCGCCCCGGCAAAATGCGCTTCGATTACGCCCCGCCCTCCCCCGTGGTCATGGTGGCGGACGGCACCCTGCTGACCTTCCACGACCGCGAACTGAATGAAACCACAACCTTGCCGCTCAGCAGCACGCCGGTTGCCTTTTTGCTACGCGATAAAGTCCGCCTCAGCCAAGATCTGACCGTCACCAAAATAGACCGTGGCCCCGGCGTGCTGCGCGTCTCCGTCCGGGAAACCAACGATCCCGAACAGGGAGAACTGACGATGCAGTTCAGCGACGCCCCGTTTCGGCTGGAGCAGTGGAGCGTGCTCGACAGCCAGAACCGCTTGACCAAAGTCACGCTGATCGACGCGCGCGCGGGCGATCCCATTGAGGCGAAGGTCTTCGAATTCCGCGATCCGAAGTTCTTCAATCAGCCGGTCGAGCGGTTTAACTAGGCGTGAGCGCGCTCTAGATATACAGTGCAGCAAGTATATCTAGAGGAGGTCGCATGCAAGTTTCCCGCTGGGGCAATAGCCTCGCCATCCGCCTCCCCGCCGCCATCGTCGAAGCCCTCGCCCTGAAGGAAGGGGATGACATCGATATTCGTATCGTTGGCGACCGCGCCTTCGATGTGGACCGGAACCAGGCCCGGGTAAAGGCACTTGCCCGGATCCGGTCGCTGCGCAAGCCGCTGCCGCCCGGCTGGTCGTTCGACCGCGACGAGGCGAACGAGCGTTAGGCGCGCCATGCCCCGCGGCTTTTTGGATACGAATATCCTCGTCTATGCCTTCGTTGAGGATCCGCGCGCGGCGGTTGCGGAAGCTTTGCTGGATCAAAAATGCGATACCAGCGTTCAAGCTCTCAACGAGTTCGCCACTGTCGCCCGGCGTAAACTGCGCATGACTTGGGGAGAGGTCGAAGAGGCGCTCGCTCTGCTTCAAACCGTTTGCGGCACGATCCATCCGATAGAGTTGAAAACCCATGCCGACGCCCTTCGGTTGGCGCAACGCTACGGGTTTTCGAGCTATGACGCCCTGATCGTCGCCGCCGCCCTGCGCGCTGGGTGCGATACGCTGTATAGCGAGGATATGCAGGATGGGCTTGCGGTCGACGGGCGGTTGACGATCCGCAACCCCTTTAAATCCGCATAGCCGAGTTCTGTTCTTGACCCTGGATTCTTTTTAGAACCATTCTTAAATAGACTGCATAACCCTATTTAGACGAGACCCCTATGGCCAAGATCGAACTATACGCCGACCCCTTCTGCCCCTATTGCGCCAAAGCCAAGCGCCTGCTGACGGCCAAAGGCCAAACGTGGGAAGAGTTCGACGTGATGGCGAAACCCGCTTTGCGCGCCGAAATGCGCGCCCGCACCGGCGGTAAGAACAGCGTGCCGCAGATTTTCATTGATGGGACGCTCATTGGCGGCTGCGACGATATCCATGCGCTGGATGCCAAGGGCGGGCTCGATCCGCTGCTGACGGTCTAATCCCCATGCTGCGCGTCGCCCTGATCCAGCAGACCGCCGAGCGGGAATTCGCGCCGAATCTGGCCTTTCTAGAGGCCCAGATCTGCGACGCGGCGGCCCAGGGCGCGCGCTTCATTCTCACCCCGGAAAATTCAGCAATGCTGGAGCCGGACCGGGAGGCGCATCGGGCCAAAGCGCGCGCGGAGGAAGCCCATCCGCTGCCACCGCTGTTTTCGCGGCTGGCGCAGGAGACCGGAGCCTATCTGCTGGCGGGTTCGATTGCCGTAAGCGTTGCGGGCGACAAACTCGCCAACCGCTCGCTGCTGTTCGCGCCCGATGGCAGCGTCGTTGCGCGCTACGATAAAATCCATCTGTTCGATGTCGATTTGGCCAATGGCGAAAGCTACCGCGAGTCGGCACTGATCGCTCCCGGCGGCGCGGCGGTCACGGTGAAAACGCCGCTCGCCAATCTCGGCCTCAGCGTTTGCTACGATTTGCGCTTTGCCGCGCTGTTTCACGCGCTCGCCCAGGCGGGGGCGGAGATTATCACCATCCCCTCCGCTTTCACCGTGCCGACCGGGGAAGCCCATTGGCATGTGCTACTGCGGGCACGGGCGATTGAAACCGGTTGTTTCATCCTCGCCCCCGCCCAAACTGGCACCCACGCCGAAGGCCGCCGCACCTATGGCCATTCGCTGATCGTGAGCCCCTGGGGCGAGATTATCGCCGAGGGCGGAACGGCCCCAGGCCTTGTGATCGCCGATCTCAATTTAAGCGAGGTCGCTAAGGCCCGCCAACGCATCCCATCGCTCAGCCACGATAGGCCGTTTACGCCACCCTCTTTTCTTTCCGGCTAAGACGCCATATTTAATCCTTATGATCGTCTACAGTCTTCTGTGCGCTGAGGCGCATGAATTCGAAGCCTGGTTCCGCAATAGCGCTGCTTTTGACGAGCAGGCGGCGACGGGGGCGGTTGCGTGCCCGGTTTGCGGCAATACTCAGATTCGCAAAGCCCTGATGGCACCTGCGATCCGACCCTCGTCGAAGGCAGCCACAAAACCCGTTGAAGAGGCTATCACCGCCCCCACGCCTCAAGAAGCCGATCAACAGGCCGCCGCGATGCAGCTCTTGCGCGAGATGCGCCGCAAGATCGAAAGCGATTGCGATTACGTCGGCGACAATTTTGCCGAAGAAGCCCGCAAAATCCATTACGGCGAAGTAGAAGCCCACGGCATCTACGGCGAAAGCACCGACGCCGACCGGGAGGCGCTGGCCGAAGAGGGGATTGAGGTCGGGCGGATTCCTTGGGTGCCGCTGGAGAATTAGCGCCAACGGCTTAAAGCCCCTACCCGGGAGACGAACGGCGTTCTAAAAAACACGCATGCTGTTTCCCTCCGTCCCGTTCCTGTTCTACTTCTTTCCCGTATTTCTGACGGTCTATTTGCTGCTACCGCAGCGGGGCCGGGCTCGGAACGTTTTTCTGTTGGCGGGAAGCCTATTCTTTTACGCCTGGGGCGAACTCGCGAATCTGTGGGTGCTCCTGCTCTCCCTCGTCTTCACCTATGGCGTTGGCTTGCACATTGCTGGTCGCAAGCACTGGCTGGCAATCGGGGTCGCGGGGCATCTCCTGTTGCTCGGGCTGTTCAAATATGCGGGGTTTGTGCTGGCAAGCTTGGCCGATCTCGGGATTGATCTGCCGCTCACAGCCAAGGATGCCCCCGCCCTGCCCCTGGGAATTTCATTTTTCACCTTTCATGCGCTTTCCTATTTGATCGACGTCTATCGCGGCAAAGCCCCGTCCGCGCGGCGACTGCCCGATTTAGCGCTCTATATTCTGCTGTTCCCGCAGTTAATCGCCGGGCCGATTGTGCGCTTTTCCACCTTGCACCGGCAGATCGCGCGGCGCTGGGTGACGCTCGGGCGGCTGCGGATCGGGATGGAGGTGTTCTGCCTCGGGTTGATGCAAAAACTGCTGATGGCCGACACGTTGGCGCGCGCGGTCGATCCGATTTTCGCGCTGCCGACCGCCGACCTAACCCCCAGCGTCGCCTGGATGGGGGCAGCGCTCTATACGCTTCAGCTCTATATGGATTTCTCCGGCTATTCCCATATGGCCCTGGGCCTTGCGCTGATGCTGGGGTTCCGGTTTCCGCGCAATTTCAACTTCCCCTTACGGGCCACGTCGATCACCGATTTTTGGCGGCGCTGGCATATCAGCCTGTCGCGCTGGTTCCGCGACTACCTCTATATCCCCCTCGGCGGCAGTCGCGGCGGGACGGGGCGCACGGCCTTTAATCTGATGCTGGTGTTCCTGCTCTGCGGACTGTGGCACGGCG
Organism: Elstera sp.; assembly: GCF_044372965.1. Taxonomy (NCBI): domain Bacteria; kingdom Pseudomonadati; phylum Pseudomonadota; class Alphaproteobacteria; order Rhodospirillales; family Rhodospirillaceae; genus Elstera; species Elstera sp. Next base: position 17,224 of record NZ_JBILQX010000060.1, read on the forward strand.
CAACTTGGACCGCTTTGGCGTGGGGCGCTTACAATGGGTTCTTCCTGGGACTGGAGCGGGTGGGGCTTGGGCGCATGCTGGGGCGGCTTCCCCTTCTTGCCCAGCGCGCCTATGGGCTGATTGCCGTTATCGCGGGCCTTGTGATTTTCCGGTCAGCGGATTTAGCCCAGGCCGGAGCCTTTTGGGCGGCAATGGTCGGTTTCGGGGGGGCGGACGCGCTCACCTCGGTCGCGCGCTTCGCGGCCCCGAGTATCGCCGCCGCCGCGATGATCGCACTGGTAAGCCTGCTCCCGTTGAAGCAGATGCTGCCAGCAGCCTCTTTCGCCGCGCCGCGCGGGCCCTGGCTGCGGGCGCTCGCCTGCCTGCTGGCGTTGCTGAGCGCGGCGATGCTCTTGGCCCACGGTAGCTATAGCCCTTTCCTTTATTTCCGGTTTTAAGACGATGCGCCGACTGCCCCTCCTGCTCCTTGCCGCCCTCTGGTTGCCGCTGCTCGCCAGTCTTTGGGAGCCGGGGGCCGAACCGCTGCTGGAGAACCGCAGGCTCGCGCCGGTGCCCACCTTCCCGAACTCCTGGTCCGAGGCGCGCGCCCTACCCGCCGCCGCCGACGCTTGGGCGCGCGACCATTTTGGCTTTCGCACGCGCCTGCTGGTGGCCTACAACCGCCTGCGCTTTGGGCTGTTCGGCGAATATCCGTCCGACGATCTCATGGCCGGAAAAGACGATACGATCTTCTTCAATTTCGGGACGGCGGAAAATAAGCGCCTCCTGCGCCACCTCTGTGGCTTGAGCCTGCCCGCCGATAAGGTTGACGATCGCGCGATGGAGATGATGGCGTTCCTCTTCCAGATGCGCGCGATTCAGCCCCAAACCTTTCTTCTGGCGATCCCCGATAAATCGCGGGTTACGCCGGAAGCGCTCCCGGACTGGCTTCAAACGGAATGCGCCCGCGCCACCCCGCCCTTGGCCGCCATTATAGACCAGATCGCCGACGTTCCGGGGCTTGAGGGCGCGTCGCTCTACCCGCTCGAAGCCTTTCGCGCCGCCAGCCCCCCCATTTACCCCAAGGTGAATTTCCACTGGAACCTTCTCGGCGCACGCCGTATCGCCGATTTAACGGCGGAAGCAATGTTTAAGCTGGCCCCCACGGCCGCGCTTGCCTATCACCCGGTGCCGGGGTTTTCAGATTTAAGCAGCTGGACACCCGCAATAACCGTTTAATTTGGCCTGTCCTTCGGGGTTTTTGATCGTTATCGTTGGTGTAGGCGCATTTTTTGCCCATTTTTCTGCCCTTTTCACCCTGATTTCGGGTGTTTCCC
>NZ_JBILQX010000062.1:0-18258 GCF_044372965.1 Elstera sp.
GGCGAGAGATTGGCGATAGTGGCCCCGGCGAGCGGCTGTTGCCCCTTGAGCAAGGTCGCCTCGCGCTTGGGGGTTTCCGGCGGGGCGACCAGCTTGGCGCTGGCGGTGATGGTTTGGCCGCGGCGCATAATCGTAAAGTTGGCCGTTTCGCCAATCGGCTGGGTGGCGATGCGGAAGCGCAGGGCTTCCGGGTCGGGCACCTCATTGCCGTTGAAGGCGGTAATCACGTCGCCCGCGCGAATGCCCGCCTGAGCCGCCGGGCTCTCCGGGTGGACTTCGGCGATTAAGACCCCCGAGGGCCGCGACAGGCCGAGGCTGGCGGCTACATCCTGCGTTACCGGCTGGCCCGAACCGCCAAACCACGCCCGCACGATCTTGCCATTGCGCGCCGCATCGTCCGACAGCACGGTGCGCACCATATTCGCCGGAATGGCAAAGCCGATGCCGATGGAACCGCCCGAGCGCGAATAAATGGCGGTATTGATGCCCGCAAGCCGCCCGTCCATCGTCACCAACGCCCCGCCCGAATTGCCGGGGTTAATCGCCGCATCGGTCTGGATGAAGAAGTTATAGTCGGTGATCCCGGCATTGGTCCGCGCCAGCGCCGAGACGATGCCCTGCGTCACGGTCTGCCCCACGCCGAACGGATTGCCGATGGCCAGCACCAAATCGCCGACCTGTAACTGGTCGCTATCGATGAGGGGGAGCACCGGCAGCACTTCCTTGCCCGCATCGATCTTGAGAACCGCGAGGTCCACCCGCTCGTCCGAGCGCACCAGTTTGGCGTCGAACTCGCGGCGGTCGGCCAGCACCACGCTGATTTCATCGGCGCCTTTGATAACGTGGAAATTCGTCACCACCAGCCCATCGGCGCGCAGGATGACGCCGGAGCCGAGCGAGTTTTGCACCCGCTCCCGGCTGGGGCCGACCGGCAACCGGTCGCCGAAGAACTGCCGAAAGAAAGGATCGTTCAGCAAGGGCGACAGCGCCGCCTGCTCGCGCACGCGCTTTTTGGTATAGATGTTTACAACGGCGGGCGCGGCCTGTTTGACCACGGGGGCGAAGGACAGGCTGATCTGTTCCCGGCTCTGCGGCGTAAGTCGCTGCGGGGTTTGCGCCGCAGCGCTGCCAAGGGTAAGCGCGAAACTCACCGCTAACGCGAACAAGCTTAGCTTTTTTTCCACCATTTCTTCCTCTCTGTGCCAAGCTTACGGGCGAGAACAACCATGATCCGGGAGGAAGAGGTCGCAACCATGTCCGAAGCCCATGCTGCCCTCATTGGGCAATTCTACAATAGTTTCCAGGCGCGCCAAGCTCAGGGCATGGCCGAGTGTTATCATCCCGAGGTGGTGTTTAGCGACCCCGTCTTTCCGCGCCTCGTTGGGCCAGAGGCGGGCGCTATGTGGGCGATGCTGCTGGCCCGCGCAAGTGATCTCAATATCAGCGTCAGCGATATTAACACCAACGCCCAGCAAGGTTCGGCCCAATGGGTTGCCCGCTATAGCTTCTCGGCGACGAAACGCCCGGTGGTCAACCGAATTTCAGCGCGCTTCACCTTCCAAGACGGCAAGATTATTCGCCATATCGACAGTTTCAACCTGTGGCGCTGGTCTGCCCAGGCCCTCGGCCCGATGGGGCTGGTGTTGGGATGGACCCCGCTCGTCCAAGGCAAAATCCGCCGCCAAGCGGCGGAAGCACTGCACCGGTATCAGGAGAAGGCCTGATATCAGCCCCCCCTCGGGCCCCGTCCGTTGGCTAACGGCTCCCGTTGCGTAACGCGCTGACGATCTCGAACCGCACCATCACCGACCAGGGATGCGTATCCTCGCCGATTTTCAGCGGATGGAAGATGCGGGCAATACCGGCGTCGTCGGTGTACTGATAGGGTAGCCCCGCTCGGATCGCGGCTTTCGCGTCGAAACTCAGATCCTGGGCGGTCTTCCCCAACTGCTCCGGGTCGGGGTGCGCCACATACGCCGCGCTGTTCGACAGAAGGATCAGCGCACCGACGTTAAAAGGTTTGACGCGCGCCAAATCCGCTTGCAATCGCTCCAGCGCGTAATCGGTCCCCACGACCCCGGCAAAAACGCCCTTCAGGGTAAAGGGCGACATAAGCGACGTGATCTTAACCGTGCGTCCCGCCACCGGATAATCATAGGGTTCGATCATAACATCGCGCCCAGCCTTGCGCGGCAACTCATACCAATCGTTGAGCCCGGGGGTATCATAGCCCGTGAGGGGCTCCAACTGGATCTGGCCACTGCCCCGGTTCCAATAGGGGATATAGCGCCCCGTGCCATCGTGGCCGGGCGCGTTGACGAAGTTGATATCGGCCCCGTCAATGACATTCGGCAAAGCACAACAAGAAAGGGCCAGCAAGTCCTCATTTCTGCGCAAATATTCTGCCATAACATTATCAATCGTCTGGCGTGTTAAAGCTTCACTCGATAGACTTAACCCCTGAAGTGTTTGTTTAAATCCGTGTATAACGGTTGCAATGCGCGTAAAGAGAATTTCCAGTTTTGCCGATTCGAGCGTCGCAATCCGAATCCCGCCTTGAATGAGCGTCTCAACCTCCGCCGTTTCGACATCTTTTACCGCACCGACAATCTCAGTATTCACGTCTTGAAGCATCCGATTAATGTCGGATGTTGCTTCTGACGTGCGTTCCGCCAAAGCCCGCACCTCCGAGGCGACGACGGCAAAGCCCCGCCCCGCCTGCCCCGCCCGTGCGGATTCGATCGTTGCATTGAAAGAGAGCATTTTGGTGTGCTTGCTAATGTCGCTGATCAACCCGGCGATCGAGGCGATTTCGGTAAAGCGGCCCTCCAGCCGCGAAACCAACAACTTCACCTGTTCAATTGTATTACTGGGCCGATTGGGAGCTGTCGGGGCACCGGGCTTTGCGGCGTTCATCTTCTCAAGAGACATTTGAGACACGTGCATCAGCCCACCTTATTAATGTCAAAGAGGAACATCAGAAAAACTATCGCTGTATTGAGCAATAACTATACCAAAGCATTGTTTGTCTAACCGTCCTCGCGCTGAACCAGCGCTACTCTCTCCGAAAGTTCCTGAAAACTGCGCAGTGCACCGCCGGGCAGGGTGAGCGCGAAGGGCTTACAATCTTCCAATCCTGTCTTATTCTCACAAAGGCAAGCAATGCTAACATTATCTTATGACGCTTAAATTTCGACCAGCCGCCGCTGAAAAGATCACCATAGCCAGAAATGCAGAAAAAGGCGGCCCCCACTTGGGGAGCCGCCTTTGCTCTATACTTCTGAAAAGAGAGAGAGGCTTACGCCGCTACGTCTTCTTCGAAAATCTGCCCCGAATCAAGACCCTTGGCCGCCTTATCGCGGTCCACGAGTTCAATCACGGCCATCGGAGCCGCGTCGCCATAGCGGAAACCGGCCTTCAGAACGCGCGTGTAACCACCGGCGCGGCTATCGTAGCGCTTTGCAATCGCATCGAACAGCTTGCGCGTCACCACTTCGTCTTGCAGCACAGCCAGCGCCTGACGGCGGGCATGCAGATCACCGCGCTTACCCAGCGTGATGAGCTTCTCAACGATCGGACGCAGATCCTTTGCCTTGGGCAAGGTCGTCGTGATTTGCTCGTGCTTAATCAGAGCCACAGCCATATTCGCGAACATGGCCTTGCGGTGGCTGCTGGTGCGGTTCAGTTTGCGACCGCTCATACCGTGACGCATTTTTCTCTACCTTTTTGTCGGACCTACCGGCGGGGGGCTGATCACCAGAGCCGCGCGACAGGGGTTTCCGTTAACCTGGGATAACCGATCAATAGGGCTCTTCGAGCCGTTTTGCCAGTTCTTCGATATTTTCCGGCGGCCAGCCGGGGATTTCGAGACCAAGATGCAGGCCCATCTGAGCCAGCACTTCCTTGATTTCGTTCAACGACTTGCGACCGAAATTCGGCGTACGCAGCATTTCGGCTTCGGTCTTTTGCACAAGATCGCCAATGTAGACGATATTGTCGTTCTTGAGGCAGTTGGCCGAGCGAACCGAAAGTTCCAGCTCATCGACCTTGCGCAGCAAGTTCTTATTGAACGGCAGATCGTTGGCGCGATCTTCCTCGGCGGGGGCCTGCGGCTCTTCGAAGTTCACGAAAAGCGCCAGTTGATGCTGAAGGATACGCGCGGCCAAAGCCACAGCATCTTCCGGCGTCACGGCACCGTTGGTTTCGATCCGCATCGACAGCTTGTCATAGTCGGTCTGCTGGCCAACGCGGGTGTTTTCCACCTTGTAGCTGACTTTGCGGACCGGCGAGAACAGCGCGTCCACCGGAATAAGACCGATTGGCGCATCTTCCGGACGGTTCAGCGAGGCAGGAACATAGCCCTTACCGCGGCTGACCGACATTTCCATCGATAGCTTATAATCCTTATCCAGGTGACAGATCACCAGGTCAGGGTTCATAACTTCGATATCGGCACCGGTTTCGATCATCCCCGCGGTAACGACGCAAGGGCCGGTCGCGCGCAGACGAACGCGCTTGCCTTCTTCGGAATGCATCCGCAGGGCCAACGCTTTAACGTTCAGAACAATGTCCGTTACGTCTTCGCGCACGCCAGGAACCGAGGAAAACTCGTGCAGCACCCCATCGATGTGAATCGAGGTAACCGCCGCGCCCTGCAACGACGACAGCAGAATACGCCGCAGCGCGTTCCCCAGCGTCAAGCCCAGGCCGCGCTCCAGCGGATCGGCAATCACCGTCGCAACGCGCGCCGGATCATCACCAGGCTCAATGCTCAGCTTTTCCGGCTTTTTCAGATCTTGCCAATTTCTCTGGATCACGGGACGATTTCCCTTGTGTACACCACGCCAACCAATGCCAACGATGGAGAGTTATACCCCAGTCGCAGACGCCCGAATAACGGCAACCGGCCCGCCGCGCCGGGAACTTCCCGGCAAGCGACAGGCCGCTTGACCCGCAACAATCAGACGCGGCGCCGCTTCGGCGGACGGCAACCATTGTGGGGGATCGGGGTTACGTCGCGAATGGACGTCACCGCAAAGCCCACAGCCTGCAGCGCGCGAAGCGCCGATTCACGGCCAGCGCCCGGGCCCTTCACTTCGACTTCCAGCGTGCGCATGCCATGTTCCATCGCCTTGCGACCGGCATCTTCGGCAGCCATCTGGGCGGCATAGGGGGTCGACTTGCGGCTCCCTTTGAAACCCTTCGTGCCCGAAGACGACCAGGCAATCACATTGCCTTGCGCATCGGTGATGGTGATCATGGTGTTATTGAACGTCGAGTTGACGTGTGCCACACCCGACGTAATGTTCTTGCGCTCGCGGCGGCGAATGCGCGTAGCAGGAGCCTTGGCCATAAACCTTTATCCTTACTTCTTCTTACCGGCGATCGGCTTCGCCTTGCCCTTGCGCGTCCGGGCATTGGTGTGGGTACGCTGACCGCGTACCGGGAGCCCTTTGCGATGGCGCAGACCACGGTAGCAGCCGAGATCCATCAGCCGCTTAATCTGCATGGCGACCTGACGGCGCAGGTCCCCTTCCACCGTATAATCCCGGTCAATCAGTTCACGAATACGAAGAACTTCGTCGTCGTTCAACTGATGCACCCGGCGTTCAGGTGCAAAACCGAGTTTTGCGCAAATGTCACGGGAGGTCTTACGGCCGATGCCGAAAATATAGGTAAGGCCGATCTCCACGCGCTTCTGCGTCGGAATGTTCACGCCTGCGATGCGCGCCACACTTTAACTCCTTAAAAAGAGGCTCGACGTTAGTCCGTCAACCCTACTCAGCACCATCCATTAGAGGGGGCGCATTATAGGAAGACACACCTAAGAGTCAATCCATTCAAACCTTGCTCGGCTGAAGAATCTCTTCAATCGAGCGCGTTACGTCGGCGATGTCCGCCATCCCGTCAATCGTGCGCAGAACACTCCGGCCCTGATAGTAAGGCAGGATCGGTGTCGTCTGATCGCGATACACTTTCAATCGCGCCGAAACGGCTTCCACCGTATCGTCCGCGCGACGAATGAATTCCGTGCCGCCGCAAGAATCGCAGACATCTGCGACCTTCGGCTGCTTGAACACGTCATGATAGCCCGTACCACAGGCTTTGCAGGTATAGCGGCCAGTAATGCGCTCGGTCAGCGCCGCCTCGTCTACCCGCATCTCGATGACGTGATCGAGCTTCAATCCCTTTGCCACCAGCATCGCATCCAGGCCTTCCGCCTGAGCCACCGTGCGTGGGAACCCATCGAGGATGAACCCCTTGACGCAATCAGGCTGAGCGATCCGCTCGGCGATCATATCGATCATTAACGTATCGGGCATCAACTGCCCCGCCGTCATAACCCGCTTGGCTTCTTGCCCTAGCTCGCTGCCAGACGCCACGACAGCGCGCAGCATATCGCCCGTCGAAAGCTGAACCAGACCATGCGTATCCTGCAGATACCGCGCCTGCGTGCCTTTGCCAGCACCCGGCGGCCCCAACAGAATGATGTTCATCCACGCCTCCCTCGCAGTTTGGCCTTTTTGATTAGGCCTTCGTATTGATGCGCCACCAGATGCGAATGGACTTGCGCAACCGTGTCCATTGTCACTGTGACCACAATCAGCAGGCTTGTCCCGCCGAAGTAGAAGGGCACCGAATACTGCGAGATAAGAAGTTCGGGAAGCGCGCAAATTGCCGCGATGTAGACCGCGCCTAAAACCGTGAGTCGCGTCAGCACATGATCCAGGTGATCGGCGGTGTTCTTCCCCGGACGGATGCCTGGAATAAATCCGCCATGTTTCTTCAGATTATCTGCCGTTTCCACCGGGTTAAAGACGATGGCCGTGTAGAAGAACGAGAAGAACAGGATCATGCCGATGTAGGAAGCGAGATACAGCGGCGCGCCATGGGCCAAATGCTCACTGATCCACCGCAACACGGTCGGAAGTTCGGTCGCCGACTGCCCCGAGAACCCAACCAAGGTGCTTGGTAACAGAAGCAGCGAGCTTGCGAAGATCGGCGGGATAACGCCAGCCGTGTTCAGCTTCAGCGGCAGATGGCTCGATTCACCACCAAACACCCGATTGCCCTGCTGGCGCTTGGGATATTGGATCAGAATGCGCCGCTGGGCGCGTTCCATGAAGACAATGAAGAGCACAACCCCGACGACGATGCCAAGCAGGACGATAATGAACGCCGCCGACATGGCCCCAGTGCGCCCAAGTTCCAACAAGCCCGCCAAAGCACTCGGCAGATTCGCAACAATCCCGGCGAAAATAATCAGCGAAATCCCATTACCCACACCGCGCGCCGTGATCTGCTCGCCTAGCCACATCACGAACATGGTGCCACCGACCAGCGTAATGACCGCCGTCAATCGGAAGAACATGCCAGGATCGATCACCGCCGATCCGGTCGGCCCTTGGAAGCTTTCGAGCCCTACCGCAATCCCATAGGCTTGGCCGGTTGCCAGCAGCACGGTGAGATAACGGGTATATTGATTAAGAACCTTCCGGCCGCTCTCGCCTTCCTTTTTCAAGGTTTCCAGGCGCGGACTGACCGCGGTCATAAGCTGAATGATAATCGAGGCCGAAATATACGGCATAATGTTGAGCGCGAACACGGTCATACGACCGAGCGCACCGCCCGCCAGCATGTCGAACATGCCAAGGATGCCGCCCGCGTTCTGCTTGAAAATATCACTCAGAACCAGCGGGTCGATGCCCGGCAGGGGAATATACGTCCCCAGCCGGTACACGACGAGCGCGGCCAACGTGAACCAGATGCGAGCCTTCAGTTCCGTCGCCTTCGAAAAGGCGCCGAAGTTGATATTTGCAGCAAGTTGTTCTGCAGCAGATGCCATCAGGTTATAAACCGCCAGCCGTTAAGAGAGAAAAACTAGGCTTCCGTTGCTGCCGGAGCCGGCAGAACGACCGAGCCGCCCGCCTTTTCCACGGCTGCAACTGCCGCCGGGCTGGCCGCATCGAGTTCGATGGTCAGCTTCGACGTCAATTCGCCCTTTGCCAGCAAGCGCGTAGGCGCATCGGCAATGCGGATCAAGCCAGCAGCGGCCAGAACGGCCCCCGTGATGGTCTGATCAGCGGGCAAACGGCCCTCTTCGACGGCCTTTTGAATGGTGCCGACGTTGATGACCTGGAAAGTCTTGCGGAAAATGTTGGTGAAGCCGCGCTTCGGCAGACGCCGATAGAGGGGCATCTGACCGCCTTCAAAACCGCCAATGGACACGCCGGTACGGGACTTCTGCCCCTTCACGCCGCGACCCGAGGTCTTGCCCTTGCCAGAGCCGATACCGCGACCGACACGCATCCGGCGCTTACGCGCGCCTTCATTGTCCCGGAGTTCGTTGAGTTTCATGGTGTTCTTCCTCGGAAAAAGGGGCGGGATGCTGCCACCCCGCCAGACCGCCGGCGAACCCTTGCGGGTTACGCCGGGTCTTCGACCTTTACCAGATGCTGCACCGTGCGGATCATACCGCGCACCGCCGGAGTATCCTCCAGCACACGGCTCCGATGCAGCTTGTTAAGACCAAGCCCCTTCAGCGTATCCCGCTGATAGGCTTCGCGACCGATCGGGCTACCGATCTGGGTGACCTTTACGGTCTTGCCAGTGTCAGTCATGATCTTACGCTTCCTTCGCGGCGGCTGCTTCGCCATCACGACGGCCGAGGATGTCTGCCACCTTCTTACCGCGACGCGATGCAACCGCACGCGGCGAGACAGTGCCGGACAAGGCGTCGAACGTCGCCTTAATCATGTTGTGGGGATTGGAGGTGCCCAGCGACTTTGCGACCACATCTTGGACGCCAAGCGCTTCGAACACCGCGCGCATCGGACCACCGGCGATGATCCCGGTACCGGCAGTCGCCGCCCGGAGAACAACGCGGCCAGCGCCGAAGTGCCCATTGGTATCGTGATGCAGCGTGCGGTTTTCCCGCAGCGGCACCCGAACCATGTTGCGCTTCGCCTGTTCGGTTGCCTTACGGATGGCTTCCGGCACTTCACGCGCCTTACCCGATCCGTGGCCAACCCGGCCCTTACCATCGCCAACCACGACCAGAGCAGCGAAGCCGAACCGACGGCCCCCCTTCACCACTTTGGCGACGCGGTTAATACCAACCAGCTTTTCAACCAGTTCCGATTCTTCTCGTTCACGCGGCTGACGCTCGCGATCCCGACGATCTTCCCGTGCCATTCTCGAATGCCCCCTTAGAACGCCAGCCCGGCTTCGCGGGCAGCGTCGGCCAGGGCCTTCACCCGGCCGTGGTAGATATAGCCGCCACGGTCAAAGACCACGATCGACACGCCCTTGGCCAGCGCACGCTGGGCCACGAGCGTACCGACGGCTTTGGCAGCCTCGATATCGGCGCCGGTCTTCAGTTGACCGCGCAGTTCTTTGTCGACAGACGATGCGGCGGTCAGGGTCAGGCCCTGCGCGTCATCGATCACCTGCGCATAAATGTGCTTGCTCGAGCGGAATACCGATAGCCGCGGGCGGCCATTGGACGTTGCCCTCAGTCGCGTACGGACGCGCTGACGACGACGCTCGAAGAGTTCTTTCGGCTTCATCATGGTCCGCGTCCTTACTTCTTCTTGCCTTCCTTACGCAGGATGGTCTCTTCCTCGAACTTAATCCCCTTGCCTTTGTAGGGCTCGGGACCGCGGAAGCGGCGAATTTCAGCGGCAACCTGGCCAACCTTTTGACGGTCGGCACCCGAGATCGCCAGCAACGTCGGCTTTTCGGCAACAACGGTAATGCCTTCAGGGAGGGCATAATCGATGTCGTGCGAATACCCGAGCTTCAGCTTTACCACTTTGCCCTGCACATCGGCGCGGTAACCCACGCCGTTGATTTCGAGCTTCCGGGTAAAGCCAGTGCTGACGCCCTTCACCATATTATTGATGAGAGCGCGGGTGGTGCCCCACATAGCGCGGGCCTGCTTGGTTTCCGTAACGGGCTTCACGGAGATGGACGAACCATCCACCGTGGTTTCGATATCCTTGGACAGCGGCAAGCTGAGTTCACCCAGCTTACCTTGTGCAAGAAACACCCCATCCTTCACCGAAACCGTGACGCCAGCCGGGACCGCAACGGGATACTTACCAACACGTGACATTGGTCGCCTCCCTTAGAATATGCGGCAAAGCACTTCACCACCAACATTGGCAGCGCGCGCTTCGGCATCGGACATCACGCCGCGGGGCGTGGAGAGAATCGAAATGCCAAGACCGTTGTAGAACTTGGGCAGATCTTTGATCTTGGTATACACGCGGCGGCCGGGTTTGGAGACACGTTTAATCTCCTTAATCACGGCTTGGCCTTCGTGATACTTCAGCTCAATACGCAGTTCTTGGACGCCAGCCCGCACGTCGGCTTGAGTGTAGTCGCGGATGTAACCTTCACGCTTCAACACTTCGAGCACATTCGCCCGCAGCTTCGATGCCGGGGATAGAACCACCGACATACGCGCATGCTGGGCGTTGCGGATGCGCGTCAGCATATCCCCTAAGGGATCGCTCATCGCCATATCCTAAACTCCTCTTACCAGCTCGACTTGACCAGGCCAGGAATCTGGCCGGCCGAACCCAGTTCGCGCAGTGCATTCCGGCACAGCTTGAACTTGCGATACACGGCGCGCGGACGCCCCGTCACTTCGCAGCGATTGCGAACGCGGATCTTCGCCCCGTTGCGGGGCATTTCCGCGAGCTTCAGCGTTGCGGAGAACCGCTCTTCGAGCGAGGTCTCTTTGTTCTGAATGATCGCCTTCAGCTTCGCACGCCGATTGGCATGCTGTGCCGACAGCTTCTCGCGGTGTTTGTTCTTTTGAACAGAACTCGTCTTGGCCATGGGGACCTCTCCGCCTTACGACGCGAACGGCATTTGGAAACCCTTAAGCAGGGCGCGCGCTTCGTCGTCGGTGTTCGCGCTCGTGACAATAATGATGTCCATACCGCGAACATCACTCACCTTGTCATAGTCGATTTCCGGGAACACGAGTTGTTCCTTCAGGCCGAGGGCATAGTTGCCACGGCCATCGAAGCTCTTCGCGCTCACACCACGGAAATCACGCACGCGCGGCAGCGCAATCGTGATCAGGCGGTCAAGGAATTCGTACATACGTTCGCCGCGCAGCGTGACCTTGGCCCCCAGCGCCATGCCTTCACGGATTTTGAAACCCGCGATCGACTTCTTGGCGTAGGTTTTGATCGGCCGCTGGCCCGTAATCAGCGCGATATCGCCCACGGCGGCATCAAGCTTCTTCTGGTCCGTCACCGCTTCGCCGACACCGACGTTGATAACGATCTTTTCCAGCTTCGGAACCTGCATCGGGTTCTTATAGCCGAATTCTTCGATCAGCTTGCCGCGAACGACGGTTTGATAATGATCTTGCAGACGAGTCGCCATGCTACACCTCAAACGTCGATGAGCTCGCCGGAACGCTTAGCGAAGCGTACCTTGCGGCCATCAGCGAGGAATTTATAGCCGATGCGAGTCGGCTGCTTGGTCTTGGGGTCGATGTGGGAAATGTTCGAGACGTGAATCGTCGCTTCCTTCTCCACAATGCCGCCGGGCTGCGTCTGCGACGGCTTGGTGTGCCGCTTGACGATATTAATGCCCTGGACTTTAACCCGGTTTTCTTTCGGCAGAACTTCGAGAACCTCGCCCGTCTTGCCGCGGTCACGACCGGTCGTCACAACGACCTGGTCGCCCTTCTTGATTTTCAATTTCAAGGACATCACAGCACTTCCGGAGCAAGCGAGATGATCTTCATGAAGTTCTTGAGCCGCAGTTCACGGGTCACCGGGCCGAAGATACGGGTTCCGATGGGCTCGTTCTGCTTATTGATCAGAACCGCCGCGTTCGTATCGAAACGGATCGAGGACCCGTCCGACCGGCGCACTTCCTTTGCTGTCCGGACAATAACAGCCCGGTGCACATCGCCCTTCTTCACGCGGCCGCGCGGAATGGCTTCTTTGATGGAAACGACGATAACGTCGCCCACCGCAGCCGTCTTCCGCTTCGAGCCGCCCAGAACTTTGATGCACATGACTCGGCGTGCGCCGGAATTATCGGCGACGTCCAGGTTAGTTTGCACCTGAATCATGGGTTACGCTCCTTCGCCCGTCGCAACCGTTTCATCGGTCACAACTTCCCAAGTTTTGGACTTCGAGATGGGGCGGCATTCGCGAATCTTCACGAAGTCGCCCGTCTTGAAGTTGTTGGTCTCATCGTGCGCGGCGTATTTCTTCGTCCGCGTGATGAATTTTTTATAGACAGGGTGCATAACGCGGCGCGACACCAAAACCGTAACGGTCTTATCGCACTTATCACTCACTACCCTGCCTTGCAGAACGCGCCTTGGCATTTAAGCAGTCTCCATTCGGAAAGCGACCCTTTTAGCGGGTCGCGGCCCGTTCCGCCAGCACTGTTTTGATGCGAGCTACTTGGCGTCGCACATGGCGGACCCGCGCCGTGTTTTCGAGCTGACCGCTCGCCTGTTGAAAGCGCAGATTGAACTGCTCTTTCTTGAGGTTAACCAGCTCATCCTTGAGCTGGTCATCGGTCTTTACGCGAATATCGTCGGCCATCGTTAAGCCTCCTCGCCGAGGCGCTGAACGAACTTAACGCCCACCGGCAGCTTTGCGGCAGCCAGTTCGAACGCACGTTCAGCGATCTCGCGTGGCACACCGTCCATTTCGAACATGATGCGACCCGGCTTGACGCGGGCGACCCAAAATTCCGGCGACCCCTTACCGGAGCCCATGCGGACTTCGGCAGGCTTCGACGAAACCGGAACGTCCGGGAAAACGCGGATCCAGATACGACCCACGCGGCGGATGTGACGCGACATAGCGCGACGGGCCGCTTCGATCTGACGGGCCGTGATCCGGCCCGGTTCCAGCGACTTCAGGCCGAACGACCCGAAAGCCAACTGAGTTCCACCCTTGGCATTGCCATGGATCCGGCCTTTGTGGGCCTTACGGAACTTTGTGCGCTTTGGCTGCAACATCGTTTTATTCCCCTAGCCTTAGCGCGTCGGCTGCTGTTCAGCAGCGCGCTTGTCCTGGGCCATCGGGTCGTGCGCCATTACTTCACCCTTGAAGATCCACACTTTGACACCGCAGATGCCATAAGTGGTCTTCGCCGTACCGACGCCGTAATCGACTTCGGCGCGCAGGGTGTGCAACGGCACGCGGCCTTCGCGATACCATTCCATACGAGCGATTTCGGCGCCGCCGAGACGGCCCGAGCAGTTGATCCGGATGCCTTGGGCCCCGAGACGCATCGCCGCCTGAACGGCGCGCTTCATGGCGCGGCGGAAAGCAACGCGACGTTCCAACTGCTGAGCAATGCTCTCGGCCACCAGCTTCGCATCGAGTTCCGGCTTGCGGATTTCGACGATGTTGAGGCTGACTTCGCTCTTGGTGAACTTCGACAGCTCAAGACGCAGCTTTTCGATGTCCGCGCCCTTCTTGCCGATCACCACACCCGGACGCGCCGAATGAATGGAGATGCGGGCCTTCTTGGCCGGACGCTCGATGATGACACGGCTCACGCCGGCTTGCGCCAAACGTTCGAACAGCATCTTGCGCAGCTTCAGATCCTGGTGCAGCAGGGCTGCATATTCTTTGCTGGCGTACCAACGCGAATCCCAGGTGCGATTGATCCCGAGCCGAAGCCCGATCGGATTGACTTTTTGACCCATTACACCGTCTCCTCGCGCTCACGCACCACGATGCGCAGATGGCTGAAGGGCTTCTCGATGCGCGAGGCACGACCACGCGCACGGGCGTGGAAGCGCTTCAGCTCGAAGCTTTGGCCCACCGACGCTTCCTTCACATACAGCTTGTCAACGTCAAGCTGATGGTTGTTTTCGGCGTTGGCGATGGCCGACTGCAGGGCCTTCTTCACATCTTTGGCAATCCGGCGGGTGCTAAAGGTGAGTTCGGCCAAAGCCGTATTCGCCTTCTTACCGCGGATCAACTGCGCCACAATGTTCAGCTTTTGCGCGGAAACGCGCATGTTGCGAACAACGGACAGTGCTTCGACATCGGCTAGCTGCCGGGGCAAAGGTTTCTTGCTCATAGCCTTACTTCCTCTTCGCCTTCTTGTCGGCCGCGTGACCGTAGAACGTGCGCGTCGGCGAGAACTCGCCGAACTTGTGCCCGATCATATTGTCCGTCACCAGAACGGGAATGAATTTCTGGCCGTTATAAACGCCAAAGGTCAGACCCACGAATTGCGGCAGAATCGTCGAACGACGCGACCAAATCTTGATCACCTCATTCCGGCCCGAAGCCCGGGACTTATCTGCCTTCTTTAGAAGGTATCCGTCAACAAACGGACCTTTCCAAACGGAACGCGCCACGGCGGTTCTCCTTCGTTACTTCGCGTGACGACGGCGGACGATAAGCCGATCCGTCGCCTTGTTATTGCGGGTCTTCTTGCCCTTGGTCGGCTTACCCCAGGGGGTGACCGGATGACGACCGCCCGAGGTGCGGCCTTCACCACCCCCGTGCGGATGGTCGATCGGGTTCATAGCGACACCGCGGACAGACGGACGACGGCCCAACCAGCGCATACGGCCAGCCTTACCATAGTTTACGTTCTGCTGGTCGGGATTCGACACGGCGCCAATCGAGGCCATGCATTCACCGCGAACCATACGGAGTTCACCGGAAGCCAAACGGAGCTGAGCATACCCTTGATCGCGGCCCACGAGCTGAGCGTAAGACCCGGCGGCGCGGGCAAGCTGCCCACCGCGACCAATCTTCATCTCAACATTATGGACGATCGTACCGACCGGAATGTTCCGCAGCGGCATGGCGTTACCCGGCTTCACGTCGGTCTTTTCGCCCGACACGACCAGATCGCCCGCCTTCAGGCGTTGCGGGGCCAGAATGTACGCCTTTTCACCATCGGTATAGGTGATGAGCGCAATAAAGGCCGACCGATTGGGATCATATTCCAGTCGCTCAACCGTCGCGCTCACATCGAACTTGCGACGCTTGAAATCGACCAGACGATACCGGCGCTTGTGCCCGCCGCCGCGCGTGAACGCGGTGATACGGCCCGTATTGTTGCGACCACCGGTCTTTTTCAGACCTTCGGTCAGCGTCTTTTCCGGCTTACCCTTCCACAGCTCCGAGCGATCAACCAGAACCAGTTGACGCAGCGATGGCGTGATGGGCTTGAAAATTTTCAATGCCATCTGCTTACACCCCCGTCGTCAGGTCGATGGTCTGGCCGTCTGCCAGCTTGACCATCGCCTTCTTATAGTCCGACCGCTGACCGGGACGGCCTTTGAACAGCTTGCGCTTGCCCTTGACCGTTACCGTGTTCACAGCCTTCACCGTCACACCGAACACCATTTCCACGGCGGCTTTGATTTCCGGCTTCGTGGCGTCGAGCAGAACCTTGAAGGTCACGAAATTCTTATCCGTGATCATCGTGGCCTTTTCGGTAATGACCGGCGACAGGATGATGTCGTAGGCACGCTCGCGGCTGAGCGTAATGCCCTTTTTCGCCTCACTCATTTCAGGCGAGCCTCCAGCTCCTGGACCGCAGCGCGCGTCAGAACCAGCGTGTCACGACGGATAATGTCGTACACATTGGCACCGACGTGCGGCAGCACGTCCACATTCTTGATATTCCGCGCGGCAAGCGCGAAATCGGCGGCAACCGTTGCGCCATCGATGAACAGGACCGAGGTCCAGCCCCGCTTCGCAAAGGCATCGGCGACCGTCTTGGTCTTATCCGCGCCCAGCAGCGTATCGACGACGATCAGCTTGCCTTCGGCTTGTTTGGCCGACAAAGCGGTGCGCAGCCCGAGGGCACGTACCTTCTTCGGCAGCGAATAGCCATGATCGCGCACGACCGGACCGTGGATCACGGCACCGCCACGGAACTGCGGCGAGCGCAGCGAACCTTGGCGGGCGTTACCGGTGCCCTTCTGGGCGTAAGGCTTCTTGGTCGTCCCGGAGATTTCCGAAATGCCTTTGGCCTTATGGTTGCCGCTGCGACGCTTAGCGAGCTGCCAATGAATGACGCGCGCGAGAATGTCCTTGCGGGGCTCGAGAGCGAAAACTTCATCCGCCAGATCGATCGTTCCGGCTTCACCCGTGAACAGGGTTTCGACTTTGACTTGCATCGCTTACGCCTCCGCTGCGGCGTCGGTCTTGAGCGCGGCCGGGAAGGGGATACCTTCCGGCTGTGCCCGCTTTACCGCATCGCGCACCAAAACAAACCCACCGGCCGAACCCGGAACCGCGCCCTTTACGAGAATAAGACCGCGCTCGGCATCGGTGCCGACCACTTTCAAATTCTGCGTGGTCACGCGGACATCGCCCATGTGACCGGCCATCTTCTTGCCCTTGAAGGTCTTACCCGGATCCTGACGGTTACCCGTCGAGCCGTGCGAGCGATGCGACACGGAGACACCGTGCGTTGCGCGCAGACCACCGAAATTGTGACGCTTCATACCGCCGGCAAAACCCTTACCGATCGAGGTGCCCGTCACATCGACGAACTGACCGGCGATGAAATGTTCCACCGACAGTTCAGCACCGACATCCAGCAAACCATCGGCATCGACGCGGAATTCCACGACTTTGCGCTTCGGCTCAACCTTCGCGGCGGCAAACGTCACGCGCTGGGCTTTATTGACGTTCTTCACTTTGATGGAGCCCGCACCGAGCTGCACGGCATTATAGCCATCGCGCTCAATGGTACGGACACCGACAACTTGACACGCATCCACCTTCAGGACGGTCACGGGGATATGCTCACCCGCAGCGTCGAAGATCCGGGTCATGCCCAATTTCTGGGCGATCAGACCAGACCGTTTCATCGTCATCCCCCCGGCCTAGAGCTTAATCTCGACGTCGACACCCGACGCGAGGTCGAGCTTCATCAGCGCGTCCACGGTCTGCGGGGTCGGATCGACGATGTCCAGAAGGCGCTTATGAGTGCGCACTTCAAACTGTTCGCGGCTCTTCTTATCGATGTGCGGCGAGCGGTTGACGGTGAACCGTTCAATTTCGGTCGGCAGCGGAATCGGACCACGGATGCGGGCGCCAGTGCGCTTCGCCGTGTTCACAATCTCGCTGGTGGACTGATCGAGCACGCGATGATCGAATGCCTTCAGCCGAATGCGGATGTTTGTGTTGTCCATGCTTCTTTCTCCGGCTGGGTGCCAGGGGGCAGGAACGCGCCCCCGGCCCTATCAGCCATGCTTCTTAGTTAGGCAACGATCGATGCGACGACGCCTGCACCAACGGTGCGGCCGCCTTCGCGGATAGCGAAGCGCAAGCCTTCGTCCATCGCGATCGGTTGGATGAGTTCCACATCCATCGAGACGTTATCGCCCGGCATCACCATTTCCGTGCCTTCCGGCAGCGAAACGGTCCCGGTCACGTCCGTGGTGCGGAAGTAGAACTGCGGACGATAGTTGGTGAAGAACGGCGTGTGACGACCGCCTTCTTCCTTCGTCAGAATATAGGCTTCCGCCTTGAACTTGGTGTGCGGCGTGATCGAACCCGGAGCTGCCAGAACCTGGCCGCGTTCCACGTCTTCACGCTTCGTGCCGCGCAGCAGCGCGCCGATGTTGTCGCCCGCCTGGCCGCTATCGAGCAGCTTGCGGAACATTTCAACGCCCGTCACCGTCGTCTTCACCGTGGTCTTCAGACCAACGATTTCAACTTCTTCACCGACCTTCACAATGCCGCGTTCAACGCGACCCGTGACCACCGTGCCGCGACCCGAGATCGAGAACACGTCTTCGATCGGCATCAGGAACGGACGATCAACCGGGCGTTCCGGCTGCGGAATGTACGCATCGACTTCGGCCATCAGCTTCAGAATGGCGTCGCGGCCCAGTTCCGGCTGCTTATCTTCCAGCGCGCACAGGGCCGAGCCCTTCACGATCGGAATATCATCGCCGGGGAACTGGTACGACGACAGAAGCTCGCGCACTTCCATTTCAACCAGTTCGAGCAGATCGGGATCATCGACCATGTCGCACTTGTTGAGGAACACCACCAGCGACGGAACGCCAACCTGACGGGCAAGGAGGATGTGTTCGCGCGTCTGCGGCATCGGGCCGTCAGCAGCCGACACAACCAGAATCGCGCCGTCCATCTGTGCGGCACCGGTGATCATGTTCTTCACATAATCGGCGTGGCCGGGGCAATCGACGTGCGCATAATGGCGGTTGCTGGTTTCATATTCGACGTGCGCCGTCGAAATCGTGATCCC
>NZ_JBILQX010000251.1:0-4142 GCF_044372965.1 Elstera sp.
AATCCGATTGGCGTAGCGGCCCGCCGTTACCCCCAGATAGGCGGGATTATCGGCATAGCCCGACAGCGCCGCGTGGCCGAGAACGACCGACTGCGGCCCCTGTGCGGTTTCTAAGGAAAGATCGGCCAGGGTCGCGCCGAAACTCAAGATTTTCGCCCGCATCCCGCTAGCGCCGGTGAGGGTGACGGCCTCAACCGGTTGCCCGCCGATTTCTCCAACCCTCTGTCGGCTCATGCCGCCCCCCGCCGCAAGCTCGAAAACGAGCGCGTAATCGCGCGCTGAAACACAATAAAGGCGAAGAGCAAACCTCCCACGGCAATTTTCGTCCACCAGCTATTCAGGCTGCCGTCGAAAGCGATCAGCGTTTGAATTACGCCCTGGATCAGCCCCCCGAAGAGGGTTCCGACGATATAGCCGACGCCGCCAGTCAGCAGCGTGCCGCCAATGACCACCGCCGCAATCGCGTCCAACTCCACCCCCACCGCCGCCAGCGGATAGCCCGAAGCCGTGTAGAGCGTATAGAGCACGCCCGCTAAGCTGCTGTAAAAGCCGCTGAGAGCGTAGATCCCGACCGTGGTCCGCCGCACCGGCACGCCCAGCAGCACCGCCGAGGCGCGGTCGCCGCCCAGCGCATAGACATTGAGGCCGAAGCGCGTCCAATGGGCAAGAATAACGCCAAGGCCGAGCGCCGTGAGCATTATCAACGCCGAGGCCGACAGCCCGCCCCGCCCTGGGAGAGGCAGTTTGAAGCCCGCAACGCTTTCAAGGAACGGGCTTTGAATCGGGATCGATTCCAGCGTCAGCCCGAAGGCGAGGCCGCGCAGCAAGAACATGCCCGCCAAGGTCACGATAAAGGGCTGAATCTCGAAAACGTCGATCACCCACCCCATCGCAGCCCCGAACAGCACGCCGAACAGCAGCGCCGCCGCCACAGCCGCCAGCGGGTGCCAGCCTGCCTTGGTAATCAGCAGCGCGCAGCCGACGCCGACGAAAGCGATCATCGAGCCGACCGAAAGATCAATCCCGCCCGCGAGAATAACAAAGCTCATGCCAATCGCCGCCGTAATGACGAAGGCGTTATCGGTCAGCAGGTTCCCCAGCACGAGGGTGGAGGCGAAATTGCGATACTGCGCCATGCCAACCCCATAGAGCAGCAGCAGCACCAAGAGCGTCGCCATCAAGGGGATAAGCCGTTCGTTCTTGAGCATAACCCGCTCCTAACCCCGCCCGAAGCGGATCGACCCCAGCCGGGGAGATTGCAAAAACAGAACGGCCAAAATCACGAGCGCTTTCACCACCAGCGTATATTGCGGCGGCAAGCCGCTGACCAGAATGGAGGTGGTGAGGCTTTGAATCACCAGCGCGCCAATCAGCGTTAGTCCCAGGCCGAAACGCCCGCCCTTCAGCGCGGCACCACCGATCACCACCGCGAGGATCGCGTCCAACTCCAGCCACAGCCCGGCATTATTGGCGTCGGCTCCACGAATATCTGCCGTCAGGATAATCCCGGCGCAGGCCGAACACAGTCCCGAGAGGGCATAGGCCGACAGCCGCACCCACCGCGCATCGATCCCCGCGAGCCGACTTGCGGCAGCATTGCCGCCAACGGCTTCGAGAAATAACCCCAAGGCGGTGCGGCGCAGGATGAGCCCCAAGGCGAGCGCAAACGCCGCCATTAGCAGCACTCGAACCGGTAGGGCCAGCAGATAACCGCTACCGAGGAAACTCATCAGGTCGCTGTGAAAGGTAATGATTTGCCCGCCGGTTATCATCTGGGCGATACCGCGCCCGGCGACCATCAAAATGAGTGTGGCAACGATGGGCTGAATATCGAGAAAGGCGACGAGAAACCCATTCCAAATCCCGCACAGCATTCCAACCCCGAGGGCAATGAGCAGAATAAGCGCGGGCGACAGCTCGGTCGCGCGCAGCAGCACCGCCGCCGTCGCGCCGCAAATGGCGATAATCGCCCCGACCGAAAGATCGATCCCGCCGGTGGCGATGACCACGGCCATGCCGAGCGCGACAAAGGCCAAAGGCGTCGCCCGGTGGACAATATCGATCACGCTCCCGTAGAAATGCCCATCGACCATCCGCACGGCGAAGAAGCCCGGCGAGAGCAGCAGATTGGCGAGCAGAATGGCGGCAAGCGCGAAAAGCGGCAGAATCCAGCGCCGGTCCAGGCTGGAAAGAGAGAAACTCATGGGGCAATCGCCTCGATAATCGCGGCCTCGGTAATGGCGCGGCCCGCGAGTTCGGCCACGCGCCGCCGGTCGCGCAAGACGACAACATGGTCGGCCACGGCGGTTATTTCGTCCAACTCGGAGGAGACCAGCACCAGCGCCATGCCGTCATCGCAAAGTTTTCGAATCAGAATCATGATTTCCGCGTGCGCGCCGACGTCGATCCCGCGCGTCGGCTCGTCCAGCAGCAGGATTTTGGGGTTCATAATCAGCCAGCGGGCGAGAATGACCTTTTGCTGATTACCGCCGCTGAGCAGCCCCACCGGCTTTTCGGCATCGGGCGTGCGAATGCTGAGCGCTTTTATCATTTCATCGGCGACCCTGAGCTGTTCGGCGCGGGGAATCGGCTTGCGCCAGCCTTGGCGGGCTTGCAGCGCCAGAATGATATTTTCGCGCACCGAGAGGTCGGCGACGATGCCGTGGCGCTTGCGGTCTTCCGGACAAAAAGCGAAGCCGAGGCGGATGGCCTCGCGCGGCGTGCGCACGTCAATCGGTATCTCGTTCAGCACAATCCGGCCGCGATCGGCCTTTTCGTCGCCAAACAGAAGCTGCACCGTCTCGGATCGGCCCGAACCCAGCAACCCCGCCAGCCCCAGCACCTGCCCGGCCCGCAAGGTTAGATCGACGTGCTCCAGATGATGCCGTTTGCCGATGCCTTCAACGCGCAAAAGCGGCGGCATGCTTGGCTCGGTCCCCGAATCCGCATGCCGCGCGCTGGGAAGCGCTGCCGCGTGCTGGCCGAGCATCAGGCGAACAAGATCCCGCCGAGGCAGGGCCGACGCAAACTCGCTGCCCACGCGCTTACCATTGCGCAGCACGGTAATGCGGTCGGACAGGGCATAAACCTGATCGAGAAAATGCGTGACGAACACAATGGCGATGCCTTGCGCCTTCAGGCGGCGCAGCACCTGAAACAGCACCTCCACCTCATGGCTATCAAGGCTTGCGGTCGGCTCGTCGAGAATAAGGATTTTCACATCCCCAGCCAGGGCGCGCGCGATGGCGACCATTTGCTGAATAGCGATGGAGTAGGACCCCAGGAGCTTGTTTACATCGAGCGTCAACCCGAGGGGCTTCAGCAGCGCCTCGGCATCGGCCTTCGCCGCCCGCCAGCGGATCAACCCGGCGACGCGCTTTTGCCGCCCGAGGGTGAGATTCTCCGCGACCGTCAGCGTCGGCACTAAATTGACTTCCTGATAGACTGTACTAATCCCCAGCGCCTGCGCCTCCTGCGGGGTGCGGGGGTGAATCGGCTGCCCAGCAAGCCGCATTTCCCCGCCGTCGCGACGGTAGAGGCCGGTGAGAACCTTAATTAGCGTTGATTTGCCGGCACCATTTTCCCCCAAAAGCGCGTGGATTTCGCCCGGATAGAGATCGAAATCCACCCCATCGAGGGCTTTAACACCGGGAAATACCTTAGTAATACCGACAAGAGACAATACGGCAGGCTGAAGCATTCGGCTCGCCCCCTTCCCTTAATTTACCGAGAAAAGAATGCCGGAGGGTCTCCAATGGGGGTGAAAACCCTCCAGCATCCAGGGGGGAGCTATTTTGCGCTACGGCGCTTATATTCGTCGGCAGCGGTATCGGGCAGATAGAGGGGGCCTTGCGCCTTGATCCATTTCGCGACGGGCTTGCCTGCTTTGGCAGCATCGATGGCATCAAAGGCCGGACCGCCCAGGTGCGGGTTCAACTCGATGGTCGCATTGGCGTCGCCATCCGCCATTGCCTTGAAAATATCCGGCACGGCATCGATGGAAATGATCGACAAATCCTTGCCGGGTTTCAAGCCCGCTTCCTGGATCGCGCCGAGAGCCATATCATCGTTATGCGCATAAACGGCGCAAATCGACTTGCCACCGCCTTCGGCCTTCAGGAAGCTCTCCATGACTTCTTTAC
>NZ_JBILQX010000063.1:0-18068 GCF_044372965.1 Elstera sp.
CCGAACGGCGCGGGCGCGGACTTCAGGAGAAAACTTGTTCGTCGTCTTGCTTGTCATAGACCCTACTTCTCACGAGTTGGGGTCTCCGGCAAACTCGGGGCGGTTCAAACAATACAAAGGCGTTCCCAAAACGATTTACGATTTCGGTACAGGGCCGTTTGACTTTAGTTCGCAGTATCAAGGCAACCCCCGTCGAGGGTCCATTGCCTTTGATGGTAGAGCGAAACTTACCGATAAAATTCAAATAGGCGCCGAGATTACGCGCAGCTATGCGCGCCAAACAGACGTAATCCCAGAATATCAACCCAATAAGAGTAAGTTTCAAACCACTTTATTCAAAACAAAGTTGATTGCAGACACTGAATTTTGGCTCATTGAAGCTTCAGTTTATCGAAACATTCTTGATTCAAGCTATACAAATTTTGGCCGCATCGACGTACATAACCAAGTTGATGTCGCTCAGGTGAGTGATTTGTTTAAGGTCGGTACCGACCACACGTTCCGTCTTTCTGCTGAGTATCGCAAGAACTCTCTTGAGAGTGTTGGCAATGTCGTCCTTGAGCCCAGCACAATGTCCTATCAGGTCGCCTCACTCGGGGCGATGTGGGATTGGGCAATTACCCCCTCTCTCAGCATCACGAATGCCGTCCGTGGCGATTTGTTGATGATGAAACGGGAAGGCGCGATTAGCCCACAGGCTGGCTTGAGCAATGCCGACTGGAACCGTGATTTGCGGACTTTCAGCTTTAATTCTGGTCTTGTGTGGCGCGCCACACAAGACGATACGGTGCGCCTGCTCGCGGCGCGCGGCGTTCAGGTGCCGAGCCTCATTAATTGGTCCTTTCAGGGGCCGCCGAATTTCTTTGGGCACCCGTATGTTAATCCAACTTACGTTACCAATGTCGAAGTATCCTATGATCGCGTAATCGACCCTATTAATGCCAATCTGCGGCTTGCCGTCTTTCATCAAAGAAACAAAAATTTGCAGTACTTTAACGTCGGCAGGGCGCTATTTCTACCACCACGGTCGCAAGAACCCATCGTTGGATTTACGAATATAGGTGACTCAACGGCGAATGGGTTTGAAATTGGCCTCAAGAGTAAACCTGGTGAGGGGTTCCGCTGGAGCGGTAATTACTCGTTCATAAAAGTCAGAGACCGACTGGATAATAACGTAACCGTTCTGACCGCACCCCTTGCTCCTGATAAAACGACACCTAAGCACATGCTCAATGCTTCCCTAGGTTATTCATGGGGTGCGCTGGAAGCCGATATTTTTGGGCGCTACATCTCATCGGCGGACTATATTCGCCCAAACTCGGACGCCAGTACCTACGGATTGACCCGAGTTGACGGTTATTTCAATGTCGATGCGCGCGTAGGTTATGCCTTGAGCGACAATTTCGATATCGCGGTTTCAGGGCAAAATCTTCTCATCGCCCATCAGCTCCAGCGCGCGGGGATCCGACCCGATCGCCGATTTTTAGTAACGTTAACGGGACGTTTCTAATACCGGCCCTGTTAATCGGTTACATCAGAAACATTTGTGATGGTCGGACTTAGGGGAATCAGAATGCAAAGTTGGCTTCAGATGAAAAACTGGCCTATGGGGTTCAAGATTGGCATTGTCCCTGCGCTTGCTGTTGTTACGCTTATTTCGTTGACGATTTTGACGCTTGCCCTGCTCAATCGATCCTTTGAAACCTTGCAGGACATCACCAACCGCAGGCTACCGGCGTCAACCTCCGTCAGTCGCTTAGCCAGTGAGATCGAAACGATCAATGGCCGCCTCTATCGCATTATTACGCTTCACCAAGTTAACCCTGATCAGATCAACATACAGAATGAATCTAAGAATATAATTGCGCTTATTGATCGCATTCTCGCTGAACTCGAAAAACAAAAAGGTTTCGAGCAAAGTGGATCGTTCGACACTCTCATCGCTGATGTCAATAAATTTAAAGGTGCTGTTGATTGGGTTGGGCAAATGCTGGAAATTGATGTGGAGGC
This sequence comes from Elstera sp., assembly GCF_044372965.1. Classification (NCBI taxonomy): domain Bacteria; kingdom Pseudomonadati; phylum Pseudomonadota; class Alphaproteobacteria; order Rhodospirillales; family Rhodospirillaceae; genus Elstera; species Elstera sp. The sequence goes on from NZ_JBILQX010000063.1 coordinate 2,011, forward strand.
GGCCACATCCTTTCTTAAACCCTTCGATGATAATTATGATACTTTGGCAAAACTCGTAGCAGAAACGGTGCAGCGCTCCATTGCGCAATCGAAAGAAGCCGCTGATCTCAGCTCGAAAGAACTAAAAAACGCGGAAACTATTTTTACGCTCTCAATTTTGCTCGCAACCGTCGTGGTCATTATTCTTGCTTGGGTTATTGCTCAAGGCTTAACGCGTGCCATCACTCGAATTTCGGCAACGGCGGATCGCCTTATGGGGGGCGATACAAGTGTCGATCTGGCGCCGCTCCATCGGAGCGACGCGCTGGGGCGGATTGTTGGGGTTCTGGAGCGTTTCAAAGAGAGTTTGATCAATCTCAAAATGCTTCAAGACAGCCAAGATTCTTTGCGAGAAGAGGCCGAACGCGATAAGCGGGAAACGCTGCAAAACTTGGCCGACCAGTTGGAAGAAAATGTCAGCATCTTGCTGAATAACCTAACGGGAGCCACCAATCGGCTACAACAGAACGCCGAACAGGTGATAAGCGTTGCCGACCAAGCGGGGCAGGTTGTCGCCGTAGGCCAACAGGCGGGGCAAGGCGCGCGCCAAAGCGTCGATACGGTCTCAGAAACAATGCAACAACTCAGCACGGCTATCTCAAAAGTGCACGAGATGGCTGGCTATTCCACCGAGGTGACTAAAGATGCAATCAGCGATCTAGGCCGCACCCATGGCGTCGTGGAACGATTGACCGACCTGACGCAAGATGTTGGCCTTGTCGTACGCTTAATCGAGGAAATTGCCGGACAGACCAACCTGCTGGCGTTGAATGCAACCATTGAAGCTGCGCGGGCGGGTGATGCTGGAAAGGGCTTTGCGGTGGTAGCGGGCGAGGTCAAATCCCTTGCAAATCGTACGCGCAAAGCCACCGAGGATATCGAAAGCCGCATTCGCGATATTCAAGGTGTAACCGAGCAAACCGTCTCGGCCTTGGGGGAAATCGCGTCGACCGTTGGGCGCATCAATAGTGCAAACCAAGATGTTAGTGTTGCCGCAACGCAACAGCGCTCAGCGACCAAAGATATCCAAAAAGCCGTAAATCAGGCCGTCCAAGAAACCGAAACAGCTACCGATGTTTTAATCGACATCAAAGATGCAAACGCCAAAACGCAAATCTCTATTGACCAAATTATATCTGCGACCGCCGACTTGCGCCAGCAAACCCTTCAAATCTCACAGTCAATGGACGGATTTGTTGCTAAATCCGGCTTGCGGCGGCGGCTTAGCGGGTTTAAGAGGAATCCCCAAGATTGACACGGTGGGAGGGCAGCAGCGCTAAGCCACCGCCCTAACGCCCTACACGTCCAAATTCGCCACCTTCAGCGCATTCGCCTGAATAAAGTCGCGGCGCGGCTCGACGAGGTCGCCCATCAGGGTGGAGAAGACTTCTTCCGCCTGTTCGGACTGGGCAACTTTCACTTGCAGCAAGGTGCGGGCGTTGGCGTCCAGCGTGGTTTCCCAAAGCTGGTCCGGGTTCATTTCGCCCAGGCCTTTGTAGCGCTGGATGGAAACGCCCTTGCGGCCATGCTCGAACAGAACATCGACGAGGGCCACCGGCCCCGCCACTTGCTGTTCCTTATCCTTCAGGCGCAGGCGGGCCGGAAGCTGGAAGGCGGCGCGGAAGGTGTCGGCCAGGGTCATCAGGCGGCGCATTTCCACGGAACGCAGCGTGGCCGCGTCCAGATCATAGCGCTCTTCCACGCCGCGCCACAGGCGCGACAGGCGGATACCGTCGGCGGTCAGTGTGCCGCGCCAGCCGCGTTCGGCCTCGCGGGTCATCGCGTCCATCCGCTCGGCGATGCGGGCGACGAGGGAGGCGTCAGTCTCGTTCGCGCCAATCTCGGCGTCTGGGTTCGGCAGCCCGGCGAGCAAGGCTTGTTCCACAATCGTAACGGAGCCAACGCGCCGCCCGACCTGTTGAATGAGGTTGCGCGCGGCCCGCGCCGTATCGGCCAAGCGGCGCAATTCATCCGCCGCAATCGCGGTGCCGTCGCCCAAGATCAGCGTGGCGTCCTTCAGCCCATCGGTGAGCAGATAATCTTCCAGCGCGCGATCGTCCTTCAGGTAGACGGCGCTCTGCCCGCGTTTGGCCCGGTACAGCGGCGGCTGGGCGATATAGAGGTAGCCGCGCTCGATGAGTTCCGGCATCTGGCGGTAGAAGAAGGTGAGCAGAAGCGTGCGGATATGGCTGCCGTCCACGTCTGCGTCGGTCATGATGATGATTTTATGGTAGCGCAGCTTATCGATATTAAAATCTTCAACGCCGATGCTGGTGCCGAGCGCCGCGATCAGCGTACCGATTTCCGCCGACAGCAGCATTTTGTCGAAGCGCGCGCGCTCCACATTCAAAATCTTACCGCGCAGCGGCAGAATCGCTTGATACTTGCGGTTACGGCCTTGTTTGGCGGAGCCGCCTGCCGAGTCACCCTCGACCAGGAACAGTTCGGCGGCGGCGGGGTCGCGCTCTTGGCAGTCGGCGAGCTTACCGGGCAGCGAGGCGATATCGAGCGCGCCCTTGCGGCGGGTCATTTCGCGGGCGCGGCGGGCGGCTTCGCGGGCGGAAGCCGCTTCGACGATTTTCGCCACGATGCGCTTGGCTTCGTGCGGATGCTCTTCGAACCACTGGTTCAGCTTTTCGCCGATGATGTTTTCGACGATGGGCCGCACTTCCGACGAGACCAGCTTATCTTTGGTCTGGCTGGAGAATTTCGGGTCCGGCACTTTCACCGACAGAACGCAGGTGAGCCCTTCGCGCGCGTCGTCGCCGGTCAGGGAGACCTTTTCCTTTTTGGCGATGCCGCTATCGGTCGCATAGGTGTTCACGATGCGCGTCAGGGCCGAACGGAAACCCGCCAGATGGGTGCCGCCATCGCGCTGCGGAATATTGTTCGTAAAGCACAGCATCGATTCATGGTAGGCGTCGGTCCATTCCAGGGCCGCTTCCACGGTCACGCCGTCGCGCTCGCCCTTCACCATGATCGGCGGGGCGTGCAGGGGCGATTTCGACTTATCGAGATACTGCACGAAGGCCTGCACGCCGCCCTTGAAATGCAGCAGCACTTCCTTGGGCTCGCTGTGGCGGCCATCGATCAGCTTCAAGGTGACGCCGGAGTTCAGGAACGCGAGTTCGCGCAAGCGATGCTCCAGCGTATCGAAACTGAACTCGAAGACATTCTCGAAGGTGCCTTCGGGGTTTTCGTCGGTTTTATAGGAGGGCAGGAAGGTGACTTCCGTGCCGCGCTTGCCATCGGACGGGCCAACCACCTTCAACGGCGACACCGCAACCCCGTGGCGGAATTCCATCTCATGGGCATGGCCACCGCGCCAAATGCGCAGGCGCAAGACCGAGGAGAGCGCGTTCACCACCGACACGCCGACGCCGTGCAAGCCCCCCGAAACCTTATAGGAGTTTTGGTCGAACTTCCCGCCCGCGTGAAGCTGGGTCATGATGACTTCGGCGGCGGAAATCCCTTCCTCCGAATGCACGTCGGTCGGAATGCCGCGCCCATTGTCGCGCACCGTGCAGGAGCCGTCCGAGTTGAGAATCACCTCGACCAGATCGCAATGCCCGGCCAGCGATTCATCGATGGCGTTATCGACCACTTCATAGACCATGTGATGCAGGCCGGAGCCGCTGCCCGTATCGCCAATATACATGCCGGGGCGCTTGCGCACGGCATCAAGACCGCGCAAGACCTTGATCGAATCGGCGGTGTAATCATCCGCATTCGTGGTTCCAGCCGGATTTTTGGGCAAGGGGACTGAGGTCATCGACAGGCACGCTCCACACAAATCATCGCAAACGACACCCACCTGCGGCGGGCTCAAAGCAAGCGGCGCAGTTTAGCAGGTGCAGCGCGCGAGGCTAGTGAATATCGGTCGGGGCAGGGATGGGCTGGAATCTTCTCACGCCCAAACGCTTCGCTCCAGCATGCCCGAAGTAATCGAGCAGATCGCCGTCTACAATGAACCCGAACTGTTATTTTTACGGGGTCTATAGCGAGCGTGCGGCGTTTTTTGGGTGCTTTTGGGTAATAATACTGTCACGGCTCCCCCGTATCGTCCCGGCATTCATCGTTCCTAGGGGGAGGCAAATATGTCGGTTTTGGCGATGCGCCGTTCGGCGGCAATGGCTTTGGTGCTGGCGGCGGCGCTGCCTGCAGGGGCGGCAGAGGAGGAAGCGCTCACGCTGCTCGGGCGCTATAGTTCCGGCATCTTCGGCGCGAGCGCTGCCGAAATCACCGCCTATGATCCCACCACCCGCCGCGCCTTTGTGGTGAATGCTAAGGCCGGAGCCGTGGATGTGCTCGATATCGCCGACCCCGCCAATCCGCGCCGCATTGGCGAGATCAATGCTAACGATGTCGCCCCCAATGCGACCGTCAATAGCCTTGCGGTCCGTAATGGTGTGATCGCGCTGGCCGTCGAGCCCGCCGTGAAGACCGATCCGGGCTTCGCCGCCTTCTATCAGGTGTCGGACTTCAAGCTGCTTGGCAAAGTGCAGGTCGGCGCGCTGCCCGACATGCTGACCTTCACGCCTGACGGAAAAACCGTTCTAGTCGCCAATGAGGGCGAGCCCGCCGATGATTATGCTGCCGATCCCGAGGGCTCGATCAGCATCATCGATATCAGCAATCCCGCTAGCCCGACCGCCCGCACGGCCGATTTCCGCGCCTGGAACGGCAAGGAAGCCGAACTGCGCGCCCAGGGCGCGCGCATTACCAGCCCCGGTGCCAGCGTGGCACAGGATTTCGAGCCAGAATATATCGCCGTGTCCGAGGATGGAAAAACCGCCTGGGTTGCCTTGCAGGAAAATAATGCCCTCGCCCGCGTCGATATCGCCACCGCGCGCGTCACGCTGGTCCAGGGGTTGGGCGTGAAGGATCATGGTGCACCGGGCAATGGGCTCGATACCTCCGACACCGATAAAGCCGCGACTATCAAGACCTGGGCCGGGGTTAAGGGCTTCTATATGCCCGATTCCATCGCCGCCTATACCGCCGGGGGCAAGACCTACATTGTCACCGCTAATGAAGGCGACAGCCGCCCGTGGGGCGAGGGCAATAAGGCCTATTGGAATTTCAATCGCGGCGACGATAAGGCCTGGAAGGGCGGCGACGCTAAGGGCGCACCGGGCTTTGTCGAAGAGTTCCGGGTGAAGCATCTCGTCAACCCCAAAGGCTTCGATGGCCGCGCGGGCGAAGATCTGCCGCCGCAACTGCGCGCCTTGGCAAAAGGCGCAATGCTCTCGCCGCAAGTCTTCGGCTATTGCGGTGCCACCGCCGACGGGCCGGGCGATTGCGCGAAGGACGAAGCGCTGGGCCGCCTCACGATTTCCTGGGGCCAGGGCTATCAAACCAATGCGGACGGCACGCCGAAACTTTCGGCAGATGGCAAGCTGGTGTACGACACGCTCTATGCCTACGGCGCGCGCTCCTTCTCCATCCGCGACGAAAACGGTGGGTTGGTCTGGGACTCCGGTGACGCGTTTGAAACCCGCCTCGCTGCCTTGAACCCAAAATGGTTCAACTCGACCCACGATAAGAACGCCGTCGATGATCGTTCCGACAATAAAGGCCCGGAACCGGAAGGGCTGGCGCTCGGCCAGATCGGCGATAAAACCTACGCCTTTATCGGGCTGGAGCGTATCGGTGGCGTGATGGTTTACGATATTACTGACCCGCGCGCGCCGCGCTTTGCCGGTTACACCAATAGCCGCGACTTCGACGCCGACCCGAAGAAGGACCTGGCGAAGGCTGGCGACCTAGGCCCGGAAGGCCTCACCTTTGTTGCGGCGAAGGATTCGCCTACCGGCCAGCCGCTGCTGATCGTCGGGAACGAGGTGAGCGGCACGACAGCGCTCTACCGCATCACCGTAAAATAAGCGAAGATGCGCCGAGGCCCTCGGGCTTCGGCGCGTTCTTTCAATGAATTTTCCTGCATAGGGAGTAGAAACATGGCCGGTTACTATGTTTTGAGCAAAACCAGCAGCGGCGCGTTTCGGTTTTCCCTAAAGGCAGGAAACCACGAGATTATTCTTGCCAGTGAAAATTATGAATCGAAAAGCTCTGCCGAAAATGGCATTGCCTCGGTCCAAAAAAACGCCCCCGACGATACGAAATACGAGCGCCTGACCGCTAAAAATGGCGAGTTCTATTTCAATCTGAAGGCTGGGAATGGCCAGATTATCGGCACCAGCGAGACCTACAAAAGCACGCAAGGCCGCGATAATGGGATCGAGTCGGTCCAAAAAAACGGCCCGACGACCGATATTCGCGACGAAACGGCATAAGCTGCGCCCGCTGGCATTATAAGCCCTATTTTGCCGGAGCCTCCGATGACCGTCTATTTTCTCGCGCTTTGCATCGGCGTGATCGCTGGTTTGCGGACCATGATGGCCCCCTCCGCGATCAGTTGGGCCGCAGCCCTGGGCTGGTTGCCGCTCGCCGAAACGCCGCTCGCGTTCTTGGGCTATGCCTATACGCCCTATATTTTTACGGTGCTGGCGATAGGCGAGTTGATCTCCGACCAACTGCCGCGCACCCCGAGCCGGAAAGTGCCGGTGCAGTTCGGCGGGCGGCTGGTGAGCGGCGCGCTCTGCGGGGCCGCACTCGGTTTTGCGGGGGGAAGTTGGATCGGCGGTATGGTCGCAGGCATCATCGGGGCCGTGATCGGCACTTTGGGCGGAGCTGCGGCGCGCGCCCGGCTAGCGCAGGCCTTTGGACGTGACCTGCCCGCTGCGCTGATTGAAGATGCGATTGCGGTTGCAGGCGCGCTGCTGGTGGTTCTGGCGGTGCGCAATTGAGGCGGGCGGGCTGAAAATGCTAGGATGCGGCCATGATTTCCCGCGCTGACCTAATTCTGCTGCTACGCCATCACGCGCCCGAGCTTCAACAGGCGGGCGTGCGGCACCTCAGCCTGTTCGGCTCAGTCGCCCGCAATGAGGCGACCGAGAGCAGCGACATTGATCTCGCCGCCGAATTCGCGCCCGACATTCGGCTGGATCTGTGGCAGCTTTCGGCAGTCCAATGCCAAGTTTCCGCTCTTGTCGGCCAAACGGTTGATCTCGTGCCGGAGCCGGTTAAGCGCCCAACGCTAAAGCAGGCGATTGAGCGGGACCGGGTTTTTGTCTTTTAGCTAGAGCCATCTGATTTCGTTTCCGATATTACTTTTTTTAGGTAGAGCTCAATTGCTTCCGTGTCGCTTTTGGGCAAAAAAATATTTCTGCCCACCCATTTCAAGACTTCAGAAGAGGAACTTTTTACATGAGCCTGCTCGCGGCTTGAGTCTATGGATTCAAAATAGCCTATCAGAGGGGAACTGCGAGCCCCCCACCTGTCGAACGTTGTAATGGGTTCTAAATTTTTAAAAAAAGCGAAATTCGACTCTGAAAATAATTCATAAAGAAGTTTTGGCTCTTTCTTATTTAATAAATTCTCTATTGGCAAGAAGCCACTTAATCTTTCAGATGAATCTCCATTTACAATTGAATTATATATGTCTATTTTAATATTTTTTCCAAATTCATTAAATTCTAAAAATTGTTTCCGGCAGAAACGGCGATAGTACCAAACAATATAGTCTAAACAATACAAATATTCTGCGTGAACCGTGTAACCGTACGTTAAATACCTATTATTTGCGCTTACAATTTTATTTATTATCTCAATATATCTTTTTACGGACATTTTGTCAAATATTCTCTTATCTCCAGCCATTTCAGGGAACTTTTCTAGAATAAAAACAGGGTTAAGGGTTTTAATTTTTTCAAACAATTTCCCTACGTCATGCCCATAACCTTTAGATGATAATCCGTTATAAAGCAAAATTGCTTTGAAGTACTTTTCTAAACTATGAACACTATTCCATAAAGAATTTAAGTCCATTCCATTAAGAAAAGCAACTCTAGCAATAATATAATCCTGATCAGCTGTTCGAACAAACATTTGATCAATAATATCTCTAACGTATGGACCTATAACGGTATCATGTACGCTCATGTCATGCCTCGCTACATTCATAGATGAATATGGGAAGTATAGACCGCCCCAAACGCCGCGAACAGCCCTGGCTCGGTCCCCGTCAACCATGCCTGCCCCCCGAGCGAGAACAGTTCCTCCGCCAGGGCTTGCCGCCGCCCCGGATCGAGGTGCGCGGCAACTTCGTCCAGCAGCAACAGCGGCGGAGCCCCCCGCGCCGTGCGGATCAGGCGGGCGTTGGCCAGGAGAATCGCAATCAGCAGGGCCTTTTGCTCGCCGGTCGAACAGAGGGCGGCGGGCATTTGTTTGAGGCGGTGGATCACCTGCCAGTCGCTGCGGTGCGGGCCTTCCGTGGTGGTTCCGGCGGCGGCATCGCGCGGGCGGGTTTGGCGCAGGGTGCGGCGGAAATCCTCCTCCACTTCCAGCGCGGGTTTTTCGGCCAAAGCCTGTTCCAAGGTGCCGAGCATCGCAAGATCGGCAGCGGGAAACGGGCCTACGCCGGCGGCCATCGCGAGGCTGAGGCGCTGGGTGATGTCGCAACGGGCCGCCGCAATCGCGGTGCCGTCGCTCGCCATCGTGTCTTCAAGGGCGGCCAGCCAATGCGGATCAGGGCGCTTGCCGCCTTCGCCCTCGCGCAACAGCCGCAGCCGGTCCCGCTGGGCGGCTTCGTAGCGGCTGAGGTGCTGGAGGTGATCGGGCAGGAAGCCGTGCACGATGCGGTCAAGAAACCGCCGCCGGGCCGATGCCCCCTCCTGAAACAGCCGGTCCATAACCGGGGTCAGCCAGGAGACGACCAACAAATCCGATAACGCGCTTTGGCTCTTTGCGGGCTCACCATCGATGCGGATTTGCCGCCGGTCGCCTTGGGCGGGGACGCGGCCCGTGGCGATTTCCACACTGCCGTGGGCGGTATCGAGCGCGACTTGCATCGACCAGCCTCCTGGCCCGTCTTGCCGGTCGATCTCCTGGATCGCCGCCCGGCGAAACCCCCGCCCTGGTGCTAAGAACGACAGGGCTTCGAGCAGGTTGGTTTTCCCTACCCCATTATCGCCCGTTAGAATCACACAAGGCGCTTCAACCGTAAGGTCGAGCGCCGCGTGGGAGCGAAAATCATGCAGGCGAACCCGGCTCAATGCCGGGATCGTTAGAGAAACCGGGCTCACACCCGCATCGGCATCAGCACGTAAATCGCGCTGCCGTCGGCGCGGTCGCGCACTACGGTGGGGGAGGCGGCGTCGGCCATAATGAATTGCGCCACATCGCCTTGAACCTGCTTCAGAATATCGAGCAGATAGCGCGAGTTGAAGCCGATCTCGAAGGGGTTGCTGGTGTAGGAAACTTCCAGCTCTTCCAAGGCGCTGCCCGCTTCCGGGCTATTGGCCGTCAGCGTTAGGCCATTGGTGCCGAGGGCAATTTTCACCGCGCGGCTTTTTTCGGTCGAGATGGTGGCAACCCGGTCCACCGCTTCGGCGAAACTATTGCGGTTGAGTTCCATCACCTTGTCATTGCCCGTGGGAATGACGCGCTCGTAATCGGGGAAGGTGCCGTCGATGAGCTTCGAGGAGAGGGTAATCGCGCCGAAAGCCAAGCGAATGCGGGTGTCCGACAGGCCAATCGTCACAGCCCCATCGGATTCATCGAGCAGCTTGCGCAGCTCCAGCACCACTTTACGCGGCATGATGACGCCGGGAATGCCTTCCGCGCCCTTCGGCAGCGGCAGTTCCACGCGGGCGAGGCGGTGCCCATCGGTGGCAACGCCGCGCATCACCGGGCCGCTCGGCTGTTGCGTTGCGTGCAGATAAATGCCGTTCAGATAGTAGCGGGTTTCTTCGGTCGAAATCGCAAAACTGGTGCGGTCGATCAGCGCCTTCAGTTCCGCCGAGGACAGCGCGAAATTGAACGGCAGATCATCCGAGGCGAGGCTGGGGAAATCCGCCGTCGGCAGCGAGGGCAGCGTGAAGGTGGAGCGCCCGGCGCGCACAGTCACGCGCTCTTTTTCTGGCTCAGAGGTGAGTTCGACCGACGCGCCATCGGGCAGCTTGCGGACGATATCATAGAGCGTATGGGCGGGCGCCGTTACCGAGCCCGGTAGGGCCACGGGGCAGGAGACCTGCTCGACAATATCCAAATCCATATCGGTCGCGGTCAAGGCAACGCTATCGCCGTCTTTGGCTTCGATCAGGATATTGGAGAGGATTGGAATCGTATTGCGCCGCTCGACGACACTTTGCACATGGGCCAGGCTTTTGAGCAGAGCGGCACGATCGATCGTCAGTTTCATGGCGATGAGTCTTCAATCCTTTAGTCACCCGACGGCGTTTCCGCCCGGTCGGAGGGTGCGGCGACTATAGCATAGCGCCCCTTCGGGGGAAGAGACTTATGACTCGCGTGAAACAATGCGGCGCAAATTAGCCCAAGTGGGCAACGGGCGCGCGCGTATCCAACGCCATCATCGTCGGTTGCGCGCTAACAGCGGCGTCCGGCAGGCTATGGCCGACCATGAGGGCCGTGAGCCGGTGCAGAAAGGCGTGGCCCTTCGCGGTCAGGCTCACCAGCTTGCGGCGGCGCTCGCGCGGGTCTTCGCGGGCTTCTACCAGCCCCAAGCCGGGTTTGCCGAAGGAGTGCCAGTCGGATAGGGCCGCGATATTGCGCGAGGCGGAGGATTGGGCGATGGCGAGGCGCTGCGCCAATTCGCCCATAGAAAGCCCCTCGTTCTGCGCCAAGGTGAGGAACGAGAGGGCGTATTGAATGGGAAGGTCCGGGTCGAGGGTCCGAAACTCCTCGAGCACACGGATGAGCGTGGGAAGCGCTGCGTCGGCAGCGTCATTCCCGCAGCTTACCGGTACCGGGTTATCCAGGGCAGCCGGCGGGTGCATCAGCGGCCCGTCCCAGACCGGCCGGAACGCGCGGCATCCAGCGCGAGGGCGTATAGATGATGTGAAGTCGACCGAACCATATCAGGACCTCCCGATTTTCCCGGCGCACCTCGGCCCAGCGCAAAGCGCGGGCAGGCACCGACCAACGGGTAATTTCGATGTAGAGCTTAGGCCCCAGGGGAACCGATAGAAATATGGGCATGAGACACCTGCGGTATCAGAGAGCTATGACAGAGGTCGGCTATCGCGCGATGACGGTTGACACCGTGAAAAGCGATGAATGCCTGCTTCGATCGACAGGCGCGGGTCGTGTAAATCATGGGTTTAATCCTTATCCGTGGAAGGGACGCTAATGGTGGCAGGGGAAGGCGTGGATTAGAAGCCTGCAAACGGGGATATCATCCGTCCCCGGATGGATGGACGCAAGGAAAAATCCACCTCGCCCGGCAAATCGTCACCGAGGTTGAGATCGCGCCGCAGGTGCGGCGAGATTTCCGAAACAGAGAGAAGCGGCACAGACGAAGCTGGCGGCTCGGGCCAACGGGCCCGCAACCACCGGCCCGATAAAACGGTCCAGAGGGACATCATGGTTGAGGCTTTCGGTTGGAAAGTGGAAAAAGCGCCCCCGGCTTAGGTGGGGGTTTTATCCGAGGGCGGATATATCCGATAGCGGATATGATTAGGGGATGCAAGCGAATATCGATATTGCCGGACGGACGGGCGCAAGCGCCGCCACCCACACCGCAATATGTTTTAAACAGAATTTATATAACACATTTGCTCTAAATGTGATAATCCACGGCGTCTTTCGCTACCTTTGGTAGCCTTATGCGCGAACGCATACGCTTGTAGGGTTCGATGTTGAGCAGGAGTCAAACGATGTACCAATATGTCACGAAGCCTATGTTGGCCGCGGCACTCTTCGCCGTATCCCTTGCAGCCCCTCTCGCCCAGGCCGGGACGGAATATGGGACAGATCAACAGGTGCGCGATCTTGTAACCGACTATATCTCCTTTACGAAAACCAATGGCGAAGCCAGTGCGGTTGCCGCTTTGAAGGATAAGAATAGCAAATTCAGCAGCGCACTGCCGGGTTTGATGATTTGGGTCGATAACAAAATGGCCGCCCATAATAAGTTTCCTGATCTGTCGGGGATCGATTTTACAACCATGCAGGATCTGCGCGGTCGCTTGATCGTTAAAGAATTCACCGAGTCGGCGGATAAGGGCGGCGACTATTCGCTTAATTACTGGCCTGGCTATACCAATGAAAAAGAATATGAATACCATTGCTTTTCCGCGTGGGTTCAAAAGCCCCGCGTGATGGTGACGGCCTGCCGCTAAAAAAGATTGACGGCATAGATTAGTATGCTGACTTTTTTATGATTTTACTCCGCTAGATTGGATCGAACCATGCTCAGCAACCTCGGCATTCGGCTGAAGCTCCTGTTCGCGCCCCTGATTTTTGCCGCAGCGCTTATTATCATTGGCACTGCCGTGGGCGTTGGATTGAGCGATCAAAAGAGGCTGGGGCAGCAGGTCATTACGGTGGATGTTCCTGCCGTTCTGCGCAGTGAGGGAATGTTGCAAGCCGTGGCCGACACGCAGTCCAACATGTTTAGTATCGTCGTGTGGAAGCGCCTCGGCCGTAGTGACGAGGAGATTGGCACGATCCAAGCCACGATTGGCCGCGATCTTGCCCGGTTGAACGATCTCGTCCGCGCCAATACGGCGGTGGGGGCCGGAACGGCGGCGGAGCACGAGATTGTGCAAGCGCTCCCGGGGTTGGTCGAATCGTATATTTCCAGCGCCAAAGCCGCTTCGGATATGGCACAACGGAACCCGACGCTGGCAACGCCGCTGATTAACACGGCTGCCGCCAAATACGAGGCCCTCCGCAAACCGTTGGAGAACCTCCGCAACGCCACCGTTCGAAATATTCAAGTGCAGTCGGATCGGGTAGACTCGCTCTCCGAAGAAGTTCAAGGGTCCATTATTATAGTTTCTATTATTGCCATGGTCATGTCTATTGGCCTCAGCTTAATGATCGGCTCGCACATATCGGTTGGCATTCGTCGGACTGAAGAGCAGATGAGCGCCTTGGCCGATGGCAAGCTGGATATCGACGTTCAGGCGGGTAATCGCCGCGATGAAATCGGCCAGATGATGCGCGCGCTGGAAGTTTTCGCCCGCAATGCGCGGGAAGTCGCCCGCCTAAAGCTCGAACAGGAAGATCTGCACGCCCAGGAGCGCCAGCGCGCCTTGGTGGAAGACATCGCCGAAAAAATCGAGCAAGCCGTCGAAGAAATGGTGCAAAGCCTCGCCAGCGCCTCACGGGATATGACGAAACTTTCCAGCCATATGGTGGAACGCCTTGGCGGGGCACGCAACCACTCGACCAATGTGGCGAGCTTGTCGGAAAAAACGTCGGTAGAGATTACCAATGTCGCGGGTTCGATTGAGGAATTGACCCAATCCATCGCCGAAGTTGGCCAGCAATCCGTTCAGAGCCTCAGTGTCGCCGAGCGCGCGGTGAAAGAAGCCGACCGTACCGATCACACAATCACGAGCCTCAGCACCGCCGCGCAAAGGATTAATGATGTCGTCGGTATCATTAGCGCCATTGCGTCGCAAACCAATCTGCTCGCGCTGAATGCCACGATCGAAGCCGCGCGGGCCGGGGACGCTGGCAAAGGGTTCGCCGTCGTCGCCGCCGAGGTAAAGAGCCTTGCCAATCAAACCGCTCAGGCCACCGAGGATATCAACCAGCAGATTTCGGCCATGCAGGATGCCGTGAGCAGCGCGGTCGATGCCGTGCGGGGCATTAGCCGCACCATCGGCCAAATCAGCGAAACCGCAGGCGCTATCTCCTCGTCCGTCACCCAGCAAACCGCCGTGACTCAAGGGATTTCCTCGACCGTGCTGGGGATCGACCGGACGACCACAATCATCGCGCAGGATACCTCGGCCCTCAATGGCACTGTGACAGAAACCGAGCGGGATTCGGGCTCGGTTCTAGAAGCCTCCACGCTCGTGATGGAGCGAACCCAGAAACTGATGCGCGATGTTGGCGCGCTTTTGACGGAACTGCGCCGCCAAAGCGCGGTTTAGCGCCGCGCAGTTCCGATACAGTCCAGAGGGACATTCTTGGCGAGACCGACACGGTTGGAGAGGCGAAAAACGCTGCCAGCTTAGCGGGAGTTTATCCAAGACCGGATACCTTGAAGGCTTCCGGACTGTTTTTAACCGCGTCCACGGAAGCCTCTGAAAACCGTCACAAAACAAAAAAGAAACTTACCTGTAAATTTGCTACCCACAGGGGTGCTCTTGTGTGCGTTTTTCCAATTGACGGGATTTTTTTGAAAACCTACACAGGGTTAAATTTTATTTGGTGCAAAATGTCCCTAAACAAAACTTTAAATGGTTCTCACTCGAACGATAACCCGACCACTAGTCCGGTGAACCCGTGGGAGCCCCATTGGCCGAACCCGGCAGATTTCCCCTTCAATTATTACAATCTCATGCAGCGAACCGCCGAGCATGGTATTGCCTCGGTCGGCGGAACCCCCGCAGCGGAGCAACGGATTGCCATTGTCGGGGCGGGTTATGCCGGGCTCACGGTTGCACGCGAGCTCTTCCGGTGCGGCTATAAGAACATCACGATCTTCGAAGCCGATGATCGCGTCGGCGGCCGCGCCTATCCGATTATGCCAGGATCCAAATCCGGGCGTCCGCTCGATAGCATCACCCCTTTCGAACTTGGGGCGATGCGCATTCCCTTGTTTACGCCGGAAAACGGCCCTTTGGGCGGCAATAGTCTAACGGCCTATTTTCTCGAAACCTATGGGCAGCAGTATCAAGACTTCCCCAATCCTGGCAGCCCGGTGACGACAACGGGGATTTACGTCAACGAAGGCTTCGGCCCTGAAATCGGCGCGCTGAAGTTTCACGGTTTGCTGCGTTGGGCCCCGACCGAAAATGCGATGCTCCCCCCCACCCCCGGTTTGCAGCAGGTATATTTAGCCTGGCAAGCCTGGTCCCATAATGTCAAAGCCTGGGTCTCGCGCCGCTACGGTGCCACGCAAGAGTGGCGGGACTATTGGCAAAAGATCGTCCAGGCCTATGAGTTCCATACCTTCCGCGACGTCGCCCTCTTGCCGCGCAAGCAGTTTTACGGTCTCGACGGCACAACTTGCCCCGATCACGCCGCCGCCAATGCCGAAGGGGATTTTGGCGGGCTTGGCCTCGACCCGGTGCAGACCGAAATCTTCTATACGATCGGGACAGGCGACGGCAGTTGGGGCGCGTTTTTCGATGTTGCCGCGCTCTACCCGATTCGCACCCTGATCTTCGGTTTTGCCACCGATCATAAACTGCTGGGCCATATTCCCGCCGAGATCGCCGCCGCCTTGCCGCTGCCCAAATCGGCGCGAAGTCAGGGGGTTTGCCCCGACTCGCACGGGCATCAGTTTGAAATGCCCCTGCTGGCGGGCGTTTCCGCCACCCCAGCCTTGCATCTTTTCCAGCCCGTCACCTGCCGAGGGGCGCAAAACGGCACCTCCTTCTATCAGAATTTGGGGGCGTTCCGCGCCGATGGGCTCGGTCTGGCCCTGCTGACTAGCACGCGCGTTCGCTATATTGATCGGTTTGAAGGCACCTATCGCCTGACAACCGAGACCGGGGCTGCGGCGAGTTACGACCATCTGATCGTCACCGCCCCCGGCTGGTCGATGCAAATGAACACGAGTTTCGGGACGAATTTCTTGGAAGAGACTTTCGTGAACCCCAGTGACGGTAATAATTTTTGGCCGCCGATGGCAAGTTGGAAGGGCATCAAAATGTCCCACAACATTACATCGAGCAAAATATTCTATAAACTCAAGCAGCGCTTCTGGGAAGTGAGCGATATCCCCCAGGTTATCGTGACCGATACCTTCTTGCGCGATGTTTATGGCTATGCCCTCGATACCGACGCCGACGGCAATCCGTCCGACGATCCTGGGGTTTTGCTCTGCTCCTATACCTGGGAAGACGATGCCAATAAGCTGGACACCCGCAAAAACCCTCGCCCGTTCAGTTTTGCTGTGATTCACTGATGGGGTCCCTCGCTCGGAGCCTACCGATGGAACCTCAATCGCTTTTCAGCCTGAACGATCACCTTAA
>NZ_JBILQX010000064.1:0-17647 GCF_044372965.1 Elstera sp.
AACGGCTGGCCGCTCTCACAACTCGAACACCTCATGCCCTGGAATTTTAAGCCCAACGGGGTTGGCTGATCGCTTACGGGCAACGCCAGCAAGCGCATTTAGAAAAAGGGCGCAGAGTCCGATGGCAACAGCAAGCGCCCGGCGAACTTCGCCGACCCTGCTGCTAACCCTCCGGCTCTCAATCCTGTTCATTCTTTGCCCGCTCTAGGCGCGTTAATCTCTGCGCCGCACCGCCGACGCGATGGAAGAAATCTGCATCGGCATACTGCAAACCCGATGGTTTCCAAGTTAATGATCTAGGGCTAGGCCCGCGTTGACTCAGATCATTTTCGATCAAAAAGACGACCTGCTTCCGCAAATACCGGATGGATATTTTTTGGCCGACGAGTACGGCTAAGCCCAATCCTAGCTTCGAAAAAATACTGTTACCAACGCCCTCATGAGGTTTCCTATTTTACCCGGTGTTTCTCTAATTTCCGAGCCAAGGTTCGGCGGTGCATACCCAAACGGCGGGCTGTTTCCGAGATATTGAAATCGGTTTCGATGAGTGTTTCGTGAATCCGCTCCCACTCCAGACTCTTTAAGGATGTTTGACGATCACTTAGGGGCACACTGCTATTGCCTAGCTCACGCTGGAAGGCGGCGAGGATATCATCAGTATTTGAAGGTTTTGGTAAATAATTACAGGCGCCCAGTTTAATAGATTCAACTGCTGTAGCAATACTTGCGAATCCGGTAAGAACGACAATGCGTGTAGCGGCATTCTGCGCGTGGATTAGTTTCACACACTCCAGGCCGGAGCCGCCGACGATTTTGAGATCGACGATGGCAAATTCAATGTCCACCTGATTTAAAAGTTCAGGAAGAGTATCTAGCCCCTCGCACCGGTAGACCTCAAAACCCCGGCGTTCAAAAGACCGACGTAACGCTTGGGCAAAAGCGTCATCATCCTCGACGATGAGTAGACGCGGCTTAAGGAGCATCGGTTTTTCTCGCAAGCAGCGCTGAAAGAGGAAGCCTCAGCTCTACCTCTGCCCCGCCGTCTTCTCGGTTCCCTGCCCGGACGGTTCCGCCGAGCTTGCGGACGACATTGAGAACAAGGAAAAGGCCCAAGCCGCTTCCCGGCTGTTGTTTACTGGATCGATAGGGTTTTCCGAAATCAGCCAGCATATCTGCCGAGAATCCGGTCCCCCGATCCGTCACCGTAATCGTTACCATTTCAGCATCGCCCGCGACGCGAATACCGACCCAGGTCGGCGATGCTTCGAGCGCATTGTCGAGCAGATTGAAGATCACTTGCTTGAGCGCAGCGTCGGAAACTACAATCTGGTCGGGTGCGAAGGTGCAACGATAGTCAACGACAGCGGGTTGCCGAGTTTTTTGCCATTCGCGGACCATATCGTTCAGAAACGTGACGATGCCAACGCGCAACGTGCCCTCGCCCCGGGCGTCGCCGGAGGATATTAGAATCCCGGAAACGATTGTTTTGCAGCGGTTCAACTGGGTTTGCATTTCAGTCAGTTCGGTGGCGATCTCCGGATCATTCTGAAAAACTGCCATCCGCTGCCAATCACCCAGAATGACCGACAGAGTAGCGAGCGGTGTGCCAAGCTCGTGGGCGGCACCAGAGGCTAACAACCCCATCCGAACGATATGATCCTCTTCAACAGCCTGCTGCCGGAGATCAGCCCAGTAGGCATCTCGAGCGGCAAGGTTCTTTTGAATCCGCGTCACAAAAAAGACCAGAAGAACCGCCGTCAATAGGAAGCAAAAAAACATTCCTTGAATATGGAGATTAAAAAAATCGGTGCCGTGTGCATGGGGCAGTTCAATTTTCCGATATTGAACTGTCAACCCAATAAAACCAAAACTAGTGATTGCAACAAGTAACCAAACCGCCCAAGTTTCCAGCAAAATCGTACCGAGGATGACCTGAAGCAGATATAGCGAAATAAATGGATTAGACGCACCGCCACTCAAATATAACTGAACAGTAAGTGCTGAAACATCTAATAATATCTCAATAAACAGTATGCTATTGCTTAAACCTTTTTTTTGACGGCAACGGATGGACGACGTGAAGTTGAGAAAAACCAAAAACAGCACAACGGCTAGCATCTGCGATAAGGGCAGATCAATACGAAACCCGTAGTGAACGGTTAGGATCGTTATCACCTGCCCAATCACGGCCAGCCATCGCAGTTGAATCAGCAGCAGAAGATTCTTTTTCGCCGTTGTATCGCGCAAACTGCTCCTTGCCCTCCCAACTCTTCGGGGTTGATTGAACGCCCCGTTCGTCGATCCTGGCGTTCCCCGGTTAACACCGGGGAACATTTTGAAGAGGTCGCGTCCTCGTTCGGCCAAGACAGTTACTCCCCCTACCAAGTCAAAAGGAGTTCCCGTATCCAGCCCGCCGGGAATCATGGTTTTTTCACGGGCGTTCCGGCGTCGCGATTGGCTTGTTCAACCTTCTCCAGATAAGCCTTGGTCTTAGCATGAACCAACTCTCGGTGCTCGCTCACTGCTGCTTCTCGATAGGCATGCCGACCGATTCCCATGAGGGCAACGACTACTAGCATTAGCAGGCAGATCGAGCGGAAGCTGCGCCCAATGGTTTCGGCGGAGCGCCGGGTTTCAGCGTAAAGCATAACCGTCATCAGCATGGAAACCAGGATTGACACCCCGAAAATAGCCCAGACGGTTGTCTGTGGCCCCGTCGTTTCTGGCAAGGTCACGAGGGCAATTGGGCCAACGAGGAACTGTGCGACTGTTGGCCATAAGGCCCATTGATACCCCTTGCGGACGAGTTCGCCCCGCGCAAAGCCTATTTCGGCAATTTCCTCCGGCGTTTTGCGGCGGAAAAGCCAGACGAGGAACAGACCGAGCATGGCCGGACAGGCCAGAACAAAGTGGGCATAGCGGGGCAACACGTTTGGCAGCATCAGGGCCGACCAGAATCCCCGGACATCTCCCCATTTTTCCGGGTAGAGCATCAGATTGATATTCGTCAGGAAGACCAGCGGAATGAACAGGAAGAGCGCGCAAATAATACCGCCTAGGATGACATGGAGCGGCTTCACCCGGTCCATCTGATACCACAGGTATTTGTGGATATACGTCAGAACAAAAACCGTCAGAATCAGGGGAATCAAGCCGATCCAAAAATCCCCCGTCAACGCATTCGCCGTGTAAAAATAGACGGTGTAGAGGGTATTGATCGCCAGAAGCGGCCCGATCCCCAAAACCACGGCCAGGGACTTATTGGCCGTAATCGTCGAGGCGATGGCATAGGCCAAGGCATCAAAGCGTTTTTCTTTCAGCCCCCGGATTTCAGAATAAAAGGTCAGCAACGCCCCACCGACCATGAAATTGACGAAAGTGATGTGCATCAGAAAAAAGACGATCAGAACCGCAACCAACACCGGCTCGGGTGCGGGTAAAGGAAGCGGGATATCGTTGGGAACAGGGATCTGGGTCATCGTGCAGCCGTTTCAGAGTTCTGGGGAGTGGTTGCCACGGTTGCCGCCGCGCCGCCTGTGATCGTGACCCCGGCAGTTTGTGCGCCAGGAATCGCCGCCTTGTTTGTTTGCAGGTGCTGAAGATAGAGGCCGAGCCACTGCAATTCCTGCTGAGTCCCAGGGAAAGGCGGCATATAAGGCTGGGCGTCATGCATGTTTTCGACATACCCGGCGGTCAACTCGGGTGTCCAAGGCTGATCGCCGAACATCCGTTGCAGGTGACTGCTAATGCTATTCACGCCGAACCCAGTATGACAGCGCGAGCAGGTATTCATGAAAACGTCCTTACCCTTCTGCAAATCAGCCAAAGAGGCGGAGGGGAGGCGATTTTGTTTTTCAGCTTCCGTCAGCGGGTTAGAATAGGTTGCATACGTCAGCACGCCATCCCGCCGGAAAAGGGCGTAATCACTGACGCGCAAGCCATTGGCGTACATATATTCGCCGATGATATAGGGTTTGCGGATAAACTCCCGAACACGTTCGAAATGGCCGGTCATCCACAGAATCGCAACAAAAGGCACTAGCAACGCCAGCTTTGGCAACCGATTGGGCCGCAAAATTGCAATCTGGACCACGATTAGAACGGCAACGACGGTGCCGAGAGCGATTTGAAAAAAGCGGTCTTGCCACTCCGCGAACTGCAAGGTGGCGAGTGAAACACCCAAATTATCCTTCATCGCCGCCGGAACCGCCGTGTAGTACCACCAGCCAGCGACCAGCACGAAGGGCGCGAAGGCTGCGGTCCACAGTGCAATGGAGCGCAGGGCGTCGTGCCGGAAGACATCGCCCCGCCGCGTGAAAAACAGCGTTAAAAATAGGGCAATGATCCCCGCCATTGCCGCAGCAAGCGGCGTTCTAAAGGCAAGCTGCGGGATGTAGAGGGGGTTGAAGATTGCCGTCCAGAAACTGTGATCCGTCAACCAGTTTCCGGGATCCATCATGAAGCCGAGGATCGCAACGATGATTGCCATCGTCACCCAGGAGAAAAAGGCGAGCGCAAACCCCAATCGAATGTGCTTTCGCTTCCAATCCGGCCCTCGCGCGCTCCATTTCTTCCATGTCAATGTGTAGGCAAGAATAAGGCAGACTTCGGTGATAAAGACTAACCACTCAACGAACCACGCCCAAAAAAATACTCTGATCAAGCTCCCAATTGAATAGGGGTTTACCAAAGATACCGACAACCAGATTCCAACACCAGTTAATGCGCCGAGCGTCGTAGTAATCAGAAAGCAGATGAAGAGAATTTTATAAGCGAGCTTATCCCAGCGTGGATCTTGCTTCTTGTTACCATACCACTCCATTGCGGCAACCAGCGGCATCATGCCGACGGCAAGCCCATGATTGATCAGCACATGCATCACGGCAATGATGGCTATCAAGCCGCGATTGCCGAGAAGATCGAGGTGAAAAATCGGGAAATCCATTAAGCGAGCTCCCCAATTTCTGCCTTACCCGATAAATCGGCCCCAGCGAGGGCGAGCACGGCGATTTCTACCGTATAGAGCAGCATTCCCGCCATATAGGCAGCGCTGGTTTGATCACTGGTGCTCACGAGCGTAATCGCCACGATGGCCAGAAGAATCGCAAGCACGCCCGGAACCCAGGTCAGCGCGAGTTGGAAAAAATTCCTTGGGCGGTGCCGGTTAGCAGTAGCTTGAAAAGCTTGAATCAGAAAATGCCCTCCGGCCAAGACCAGGGCGATGCCACCAACCCCCCAATAGAGAGAAGCACTATCGCTCAGCGCCAGCAGTACAGACAGCATGATGACGTTGAGGACCGTAGCCCGGTGAGGCCGCTCGCCTAACCATCGCGAAAACCGTTTCATAGACCCTTCGCCCCTAAAAGTGAGCCGCAATAGCAGGATCTAATAGCCCACTCTATGCAGGGAGCAGGATTAGACATTCTGTCCAAGGGGGCGTGGTGTGTCCGTCGTCGGAACAAATGGGAGAGTTGGGATGCCCCCGTCTGGCGCATTAAACGCACCCTTAATGCGCTCGGCGCATCAAGCCCACCCAAGGCAGATCCTTCGGGAAGCAAAAGTGATTTGCACTTGAAATGATATGTTATAACGTATCATATACGGTCATCACCTACCCCGAATCCAGCATATTCCTCCCCTGCCCAGGACCACCGATGCCCGATCGTCTTCCCGTTACCGTCCTCTCCGGTTTTCTCGGCGCTGGGAAAACCACGCTGCTGAATCACGTTCTCAACAATCGTGAGGGCCGCCGGGTGGCTGTGATCGTGAATGACATGAGCGAGGTGAACATCGACGCCGATTTGGTTCGCGACGGGACCGATTTATCACGCACCGATGAAAAACTGGTTGAGATGAGCAACGGCTGCATCTGCTGCACTTTGCGCGATGATCTGCTGCTGGAGGTCCGCCGCCTCGCCGAATCCGGGCGTTATGATTATCTGATGATCGAGAGCACCGGCGTTGCCGAGCCTTTGCCCATCGCGGCAACCTTCGATTTCCGGGACGAAGCCGGTCTTTCCCTCTCGGATGTCGCGCGGCTCGACACGATGGTTACGGTCGTGGATGCCCTGCATTTGCTCAAAGACTATGGCAGTCAAGATTTCCTGCGGGATCGGGGCGAAACCGCCGGGGCGGATGATAACCGCAGTCTCGTGGACCTGCTGGTCGAGCAAATCGAATTTGCCGATGTAATTGTGGTGAATAAAGCGGCGGATGTGACCCCAGAGCAGCGCCACGTGGTGCATCAAATCATCCGCGCCCTGAATGCCGACGCCGAGGTGATCGACGCAAGTTTCGGTAAGGTTCCTCTGAGCGCGATCCTCGATACCGGGCGCTTTGATTCGGAAAAAGCGCAAGAGCATCCCCTATGGCACAAGGCGCTTTTCGAGCCTGAAGGCCACACGCCGGAAACCGAAACCTATGGGCTCACCTCTTTCGTCTACCGCGCCCGGCAGCCCTTCGCGCCAGAGGCATTTCAGGCGTTTCTGGCCCAAACCTGGCCGGGACTGGTGCGCGCAAAAGGGCATTTCTGGTTAGGAACCCGCCCGGATTGGGTCGGCGAAATGAGCCTCGCTGGGGCAATTTGCCGAACCGAGGGCCTTGGGCGCTGGTGGGCCGCCGTGCCGAAAGCCCGTTGGCCACAAGATGCCGGGTGGAAAAAGCTTCTCAATCGCCATTGGCACCCGCTGTGGGGCGACCGGCGGCAGGAACTGGTTTTCATCGGCATTAATCTTGATGAGGCCGCCCTCCGCGCGGCGTTGGATGCCTGCTTGTTGGGTTCCCCCCGTCCCGTCACCTTCAACCCAAAGCGCTATCGGGATTTGCCCGATCCCTTCCCCCATTGGGGCGAGGCTGATGCAGGGGCGACGGGGGAATGACCGCGCTGCTTGATGTGCCGGGTTCAGCCGTTAGAATCTGCGACGCACTATCCGACATGCTCGCCCTGCGTCAGCCCTCGGTTGAAATGGTCCTTTGGCCGCGCAAGATTCCCGCTGCGATGGCGGCGGCCCTCGACACTCTTCCGGCAACAAGTCTCCCCGAGGGGCGGGTCCTGGTGCGCCGTGATGATCTCGCGGCCGCGCTCGATACTTTGTTTCTGGATCGCGCCGCAACCGCCGAACTTCGCCCCTGGTTGATCGCCGATATTGCGATGCTTGCCGCGTGCTTTGCCGATCTCACCGGAAGCATCGAGATAGATGTACGCCTGGAGCGCATCACGGGTGACGCCTGCTGGAAGTTCCACCGGGATTGTGTGGAAGCCCGGCTGCTGACCACCTATCGCGGGCCGGGAACCGAGTGGGTTTCCCCCACCGATGCCGCTGCCGCGCTGCGCGATCAAAGAGCCTATCGCGGACCGCTGCACCGCTTTCCCCCGCAGGCCGTTGGGGTGTTTAAGGGCAGTTGCGCCGGGCCCGGAAGCGGGATCGTTCACCGATCACCGCCCATAGCAGGGCACGGCGAAACGCGGCTGCTGCTGTGCCTCAACCTTCCAACGAGCGCTTCGCCCGAGCGGTGGACGCGCTCAGCCCCTCAGTTAGGATAAACTGCCATGATCACTGAACTCTCCGTTTCGCGCCGCGCGCTCTTAGCGGGCGCCGGGGCGATAGCCGGGCTGGCGTGGGCGGGTCCGCTCGCGGCGCAAACGAACGCCACCTTACGAATTGTCGGCCCCTGGGATTTTACCTCGCTGGAGCCGACCGATACGGGATATCTGCTTACCCGGCTGGGGGTTGCGGAAACCCTCGTGCAGGTGGAGCCCAATGGGCAATTGGTGGGTGGCGTGGCGTCCGGTTGGACGATTGGAGACGATAAGCTCACCTGGCGCTTTCCGCTCCGGGCGGGGCTGATGTTTCATGATGGCAGCCCGGTTACGGCTGAGGCGGTCGTCAATAGTCTTAAGCGCGCTTTTTCGGGCGAGAGCCTCGCGGCCGTGCCGCTCGACGGGCTAAGCGCCGAGGGCGATGCGGTGATTATTCGCACGAAAACCCCCTTCAGCCCACTACCGGCGTTTCTCGTCGATTATGCCGCGATCCTCCTGGCACCGGCGGCCTATGGTGCCGATGGCAAGGTGCAAAAAATCATCGCTACCGGTCCCTATCGGCTGGTCGCAATGGATGGCAAAACCATTTTAGATTTGGAGCGCTTCCCGGAGGCCCGCGTAAAGGCACGCATTGCGACCGTGCGCTATACGGCGGTCGCCAATGGCGATACACGCGCCAATATTGCCATCGCGGGCGATGCGGATTTGGTCTATACGCTCGCGCCTACAGCCCTGCCGCGCATTACAGCCGCCGGGCAATTGCGCGTTGAAAGCTTAACGATTCCGCGGGTGCGTCCGTTGGCGGTAAACTGTGGCCTGCCGCAATTCAAGGATAAGAACGTGCGCCGCGCCCTGTCGCTGGCAATCGATCGGGCTGGAATTGCGAATGCAGTTCTGCGTCATCCGGGTTCGTCCGCAACGCAGCTTCTGCCGCCGATCCTCACCGAATGGCATAATCCCGCGTTGCCCGCCCTGAGCCAGAATATCGCCGAAGCGCAGCGCTTATTGGATAGCGCAGGCTGGGTTCCGGGAGTGGATGGTATTCGGGTTAAGAATGGGGTGCGGTTTGCCGCCAAACTGCTCACCCTCGCCAATCGTCCTGAACTGCCGCCGATGGCGGCTGCGCTGCAAGCGCAGTTCAAGCAAATTGGTTTGGATATTAGTATCGAGGTCGGCCCGTCGACAATTATTCCAACCGCGATCCGGGAAGATCGCATGGAAATGACGATGTTCGCGCGGACCTATGTGAATGTGCCCGAGGTTATCGCAACCATCATCCCCGATTATACCCGTGAAAAATCTACCTGGGGCACCGTCAACTGGCCGGAACGTGCGCAGATGAAGCGATTGACCGACGTCTATGTCGCAAGCTTTGATGTGACTGAAAAGGCGCGGCTCCGGGCACAGATCACGGCTTTGCTGCACGACGAACTGCCGGTGATTCCTGTGGCGTGGTTCGAGCATACCGTGGCCGTCTCGCCTCGATTGCGCGATGTGGCAATCGATCCCTATGAGATGCGTTATCTTGCCGAGGCAATGGTATGGGGTTAAGCCGATCAGGCGGAGTGGGACTCGCTCTGCCGCCACAGCTTTTCGCCGGGATTGGCCTGCGTATTCTCGCGACGGGCCTTTTCGCCTGCATGACGCTGTGCGTCCGCTTGGCCTCGGTGGAAGCCCCCGTTGGGCAGATCATGTTCTGGCGCAGCGCCGTGGCGCTGGTCCCGATTGTCGCTTATCTGGCCTTGCAGGGGCAATTTCCCGGCGGGCTGCACACCCGTAACCCTTTTGGGCACGTGAAGCGAAGCCTCTTTGGCTGCGTCGCCATGGCTTTTTCGTTCCTATCGCTCAGTTATTTGCCGCTTGCTTTGGCCGCAGCCCTGGGCTTTCTTGCCCCGCTGTTGGTGATTCCCGTCGCCGTGCTGTTTCTGCACGAGCGGCCTGGGCTGCTGGTCGTTCTTGCGGCGCTCGTCGGCTTTGTCGGGGTGGGCTTCATGCTGCTGCCCGCGCTCGCCGGGCCAAGCCTGGATATGGGAACCGTCATCGGCGTTGGTGCCGGAATCGCGATGGCGGCGACAACGGCAGCCGCAAAAATCGAAATCAAACGGCTGACGGCGACCGAGCCGCCCGGCACGATCGCCTTCTATTTTGCGCTGGTGTGCGCCGTTGGCGGCCTTGCCACGGCCCCCTTCGGCTGGGCTGCTACCGAAGGCGCGACGCTCGCATGGCTCATCGGGGCTGGACTGACCGGCGGGCTTGCGCATATTGCGATGACCGAAGCTATCGCCCGCGCACCCGTTTCGACCCTGGCCCCTTTCGAATATACGGCGATGCTATGGGCGATGGGCTTCGATCTGCTGGTCTTCGGGCTTTTGCCGGTGCCTCTGAGCTTGCTGGGGGCCGGTTTGATCGTTGGCGCGGCGGCCGTGGTTGCCGTTGGAGAACGGCGGCGGCGACCATGAGGGCGGTGGGGCAGCGACTGGCACAGGCTCTAATGACCGCGTGGGTCATCGCCACCCTTTGCTTCGGGATTACCCACGCGCTCCCCGGCGATCTGGCCCTCTCGATTGCCATTGCCCGCGTCGGGGCTGACCGCGTTACCCCGGAGATCGAAGCCCGCTTGCGCCAGGACGAGGGGCTCAATCGCCCCCTATTGGTCCAGTATGGCCAGTGGATGGGCCGGGTCATGCGGGGCGACTTCGGACGATCCCTCGTCTCCCGCAAGCCGGTTCTCGACGAGATTCTATACCATGCCCGCTACACGCTGGGGCTGGGGTTGCTGGGGTGGGCCCTCTCTTACGCCTTGGCCCTACCGCTCGGTATTGCCTGCGGCCTCAGGCCGGGCGGGGCGCTCGATCGAGGGGTAACCGGCTTCAGCGTCTTCTTTGCGGCGCTGCCGAGTTTTCTGGTGGGAATTGGTTTGATTGGCCTGTTTGCCCTCACGCTGCGCTGGCTGCCGCCCGCCGGGTTCAAAACCCCGGCCCATCTTATTTTACCCGCGCTAACGCTGGCGTTAGGACTTGCCGCCTTTTCGATCCCCGTCATTCGCGCTGCTGTGCGCGAGGTGGCCCAAGCACCCTATATGCTGTTCGCCCGCTTGCGCGGCTTGCCCGCGATAGCAGCCTTGCGACACCATGGCGTGCGCAATGCGGCCATTCCCATCATTACTTTTGCCGCCTTGCAAATGGGGTTCTTGATCGATGGGTTCGTGATTGTCGAAACGCTATTCAACTACCCCGGCTTGGGCGATCTTTTGGTGCGGGCCTTAGTGGCGCGGGATGTTCCGATCATCCTCGGGTGTGCGCTGTTGATTGGTCTGCTCTATGCGTTGGTGAATCTGCTTGCGGATCTGGCGGCGCTAGCGCTCGACCCCCGTCGTCGGCGGTTAGCCTGATGCGACGGCGGCCTCTCATTCTACTGGGCGGGGTCTTGGCCCTGTTGGCCCTCCTTCCCCTCATCGTTACACATGATCCGATTGCACAGGATTTAGCTGGGGCCTTGGGCGAACCCAGCACCCAGCATTGGCTGGGACAAGATCATCTGG
Source organism: Elstera sp. (assembly GCF_044372965.1). Lineage (NCBI taxonomy): Bacteria > Pseudomonadati > Pseudomonadota > Alphaproteobacteria > Rhodospirillales > Rhodospirillaceae > Elstera > Elstera sp. The sequence goes on from NZ_JBILQX010000064.1 coordinate 11,082, forward strand.
GGAGGGATGTTCTCGCCCGCCTGATCCACGGCGCACCGCGCTCGGTGGGGCTAGCGGCAGCCTGCATTGGCTTTGCCGCTCTCGTTGGAACCCTTCTCGGCCTCTGTGCCGCCTGGTGGGGCGGCTGGGGCGAGAGTTTGATTATGCGCGGGGTGGACCTACTGTTAGCCTTTCCCGGAATTCTGCTGGCGCTGCTTTTAGTGGGACTCTTGGGGGGCGGTGCCGTGCCGCTGGTGATCGGCCTCACGCTCACCCAAGCCCCGCCCTTTGCCCGCTTGAGCCGGGCGATTGTGGCCGGGGAGCTGCTGAGTACCCATGTTGAGGCCGCCCGGCTTGCGGGGTTCGGGGCCGGGGCTATTTTTCGCCACCATCTTCTACCGCCGCTGCTGCCGCTGCTGTTACCGCAACTAACCCTCGGGCTGGGCACGACGATTATGACGATTGCCGGGCTTGGCTTTTTAGGGCTCGGCCTGACCCCACCGACGCCGGAATGGGGCGCCATGATCGCCGAAGCGCTGCCCTATTTGACCGAAGCGCCCTGGCAGACCGCGGCCCCCTGCATTGGGCTGTTCATCGTCACCTTGTCCGCAACCTTGATTGGCCGCGCCGCGCTGCCAAAATCCCGGGACGGCGAAGCATGAGCACCGACCTCATTGTACGCGGCCTTACGATTTATGATGGGGCGGGAACAGCCCTGGTGCGCGATATCGAATTTTCGCTCCCCGCCGGAGGAATACTCACCATCATTGGCGAAAGCGGCGGCGGTAAAAGCCTGATCGCCCAGGCGTTGATGGGATTGCTTCCGACTGGGTTTCGGGCTGTCGGCACGGTGCTGTGGCGGGGCGGCATCTTCGACCTTGGCAGGCCGGAGGCGCTGCACGGCCTGTGGGCATCCGATTTTCTCCTGGTGCCACAAGAGCCCGGCGCGGCCCTCGACCCAACCCAGCGGCTCGGGCAGATGCTCGCTCAAACCGGACAAACGCCCGCGCCGATTCAGGAGAGTTTGGCAGCAGTCGATCTTCCCGCCAGCAGCGCCGCCGCTTATCCCTTTCAGCTTTCCGGCGGCATGGCCCAGCGCGCGGTGATGGCCAGCGCCCTGCGGCTCGATGCGCCGTTGCTGATTGCCGACGAGCCGACGAAGGGGCTCGATTCGGAGCGGCTGGACGATGTGGCCGATTTACTGCTGCGAATGGCGCAGCGGGGTCGGACCTTACTGCTGATTAGCCATGATCGCCACTTGGTGCGCCGCCTCGGGGGGAGCCTGCTCGTACTGGCAGACGGACAAGTGCAAGAAGTCGGCCCGAGCGATGCTGTTCTGACCCATCCACAAAGTGCCTATACCCGCGCATGGCTGGCCGCTGACCCCGCCACCTGGGTTCCATGCCCCGCCTGCGCGACCGACGCCCCTTTGGTTCTGGCGGCGCATGGCCTTAGCCTCGGTTATCCTGGCACCCGTGATCTACTGAGCAATGTCGATATCCATCTTACAAAAGGGATGATTCTGGGTGTTTCCGGCCCGAGCGGCTGTGGCAAAACGAGCCTTGGCAACAGTCTTCTTGGGCTGTTACCACCGCGTAGCGGCTCGGTCTCTTGGGGTGGGTTCGACCCTTACCGCGATCCCGCGAGCGCCCGTCGTCTTCGGCGACGCTATCAAAAACTGCATCAAGACCCGACGGCGGTTTTTGCCCCCCACCGCCCCCTACACGCCCAGTTTCGAGACCTGAATGCCTTAGCGCCCCAGCCCGACTATGCCGAGCGACTGGCGGCGGGGCTCGATCGCCTGAAGCTTAATTCAACCCTGCTGCACCGGTTTCCAAGCGAGATTTCCGGCGGCGAAGCCCAGCGGTTGGCGCTCTTGCGCCTGTTGCTGCTGAACCCGGCAGTGATCGTTGCCGATGAGCCAACCTCGCGCCTTGATCCGATCAGCCAAAAAGAAACAATTGCGCTTCTTCACCACATCGCAATTCAGGACAAGGTCGGCTTGATAATTATCTCCCATGACAAAGAAATATTGGACGCTTCGTCCGATCATGTGTTTAATTTTCAGATTTAAGTTATAATTGGAATTATAATGCAATCATACCGGTGGTGCGCCCTCTCCGTTTCCTGACAGTCAAGATCGATAGCGACGAGATTACAGGCATACTTCAGCGCGTTACGCACAAAATAGCGATAAAACTTCGTATCATAATCACTTTGCCAGAGCCAGAATGTCGTCGTCGTCATTTCTACCCCTTACTGACCGCCATGAGCTGTGATGCATCAGCGGGCAAATTCATTGACGAATGCGATGCAGGCGAAAAAGTTTGTCGAAGAAATCCGTGATCCTCGCCTCGGCCCCGTCGCCGACCAGTTCATTTGCGCCGAACCGATAGACCTCGTATCCTGCAAGGCGCAACTCGCGGTCAGCCGACACCATGTCGGCATAGACCTTCAATGACGGACGGTCGTGTTCCGAGAAGTGATGCTTGCCGTCGACCTCGATTACGATGCGCTGACGGCTCGGAAGCAGCATCAGGAAGTCCATACGCTGTCGCGGCAGCGGAAGCCGGTGGCGCAGGGTTTTCACGACGGCAGGATCGTAGTGAAGGTAGACCTGCGGCAGGAGCGCGGGCAGCGCCTCGCCGAGGGCGGGCCGATAGGCCTTGAAGTAAGTCGCGAAAAGCTTGCGTTCCGCGTCCGAGGCCAGGGATTCCTGGAGTCGAGCTCCGAGTTTTGCGGCATCAGCCCCCGGCGAAATCTCGCCCCACCAGGAAACGAGCTCCGACCACAGAAGACCGCTCGCGCCGATCGGCCGGTCGTAGACCAGGCAATTTTCTTCGCCAGACAGAATGACGATGTCGTTGTTGATTGCATCGGATAAACCGATTTCCGGCTTCGGTCCTCGCGAGGCAAAGATCAAATTCTTGGGTCGACCACCGACACTATGCACGATACGACGGAAGCCGAAGATGGGATGACCGGAGAGTTCGTCTTCCTGCACGAGTTCGTATCCGTCACGCGCGAGAGTCTTGTTCAGGGCGGCGACCATTCCCGTCTGAACGTCTCCAGACCGTGAAAGCGGATGAACGGCTTCCGCGAGCAACGCGCCGAACCTGGCGTTAGAGCAGTCAAAGGCGCCGATTTCGCCGAATAGCTGTTCCACCGACCAGTCGCCCGGATTCCGCTCCATGTGCCGGTCAATTTGGTCACGTAGGCTTTGTCCGGAGCTTCCGAGGAGATCGTCAATCGGTGTGGAAAGGAGGAAATAGCGTCCGGCGACTTCCACCGTGTCCCGCTCGCCGGCGAGATCATCCCCGAAGACGCGTGCAACGTCTCGCCGTGTGATCTGGCTCAAAGGTGGATCGTTTGCTTCAAGAACCTTTCGCCCCGCCTCATCAAGGGAGATGTCGCGACGATCCGCGCCAAATTTCAGCGCAAGCTGCGCCAACTGCTCCTGCGTAAGGTTCGCCAGCGCCTGTTCGATACGCTGCCGCTTTGATAAGCCCTCCTCGTGAGGCACGACCAGCCCTGCGACCCGCTGCGGCTCCTCGCTGAGCTGAGCATGAGTCATCCCCTGAAGAAGGCCAGCGACGAGCCCATAGAGGTTAACCGCCACGGCCTGTTCCCTTTAGGATCATGCGCACAAATGCGAACATGCGGGTGAAAAGGTAGTCGACCTGATCGAGGGAGGTCAGCGCTTCCTGCGTCGTCTCAGAGTGACGAATGCGAAAGCTATTACCGATTTTGGTCAGTTCGGCAGCTTCGCCCGCAAGGACTTGGCGAAAACGGGAGTCCGGCACGGCGACACGATCGAGCAGTGCATCGGCCTGCACACGCTTGTCGGCCCCCGGCTCTAACGTCTTCAGCCGCTCAAACGCATCCCACAGCTTTTCCAGCGCATCACGGCGATCGTCAGGCTTTGGCGAGAGAATCCGCTGCCGTGCGGCTTCAAGTAGCCTGTCGGTCTCGGCGTCGCCTGTGTGAAACAAGGCCCAGCCAATCGTATTGGCGATCGACTGCGGAAGAAGACGGCGGGCCTGTCCAGTCACTGTGAGTTCATAGGCGACAGCGTTCCGGCGAAACAAGAGGTTTACGTCCGCTACAAATCGCGCAAGGCCGGCGTCTCGATCCCAACTCAAGTGATGGTGACCGAAATAGGAATGATAAGCGTCCTGAATCGGCTCACCCACGGCGCTAGCACAAAATTCGAGCAAATCGAGGATCACCGGCGTATCGGGCACTACGTTTGGAGAAAGCGGCCATTCGGTCAACGGCACCTCGGCGTTTAGCACATCGCGGAAGGCCAGCTCGTCACATCCACACGGGCCGTATCCGTCGGGGCACTGTTCGGGAAAGCGCAAGCCAAATGAGCCGCTGGCAATTCCCGTACTGATCAATCTGCAGAGCCCGGCCCACAAGCGTTCCTGAATGACATCGACTGTTTGGGGCCGTGGTCCGTATTCCCGATCAGTAAAATAGGTCAACATTTTTCCCCCGTCATCACATCACAACACGGTAAGTCCTCCGGGTGATTTCTGAGCATCGCTCGATTGGTAACTCGAAGGGTTCCGTCGCAATATATGTCAATCTATTCCGAGCTTTCTGAAGAATATTTTGTTTCGCATTTCAGCGTCCCGAAGCAATTTTGACCCGAGTTGCCGCGCCGGGTGGGCTTCGGCCCCACTAATCTTTTGCCCACTCATTTCTCCCCAGCTTTTTGTGCCGCTCGCATCCCCGCCATCGCAGGCAACGCCGCTCGCTCCGCCAACTCCGTCCTCACCGTCTCGGCCACATGGATATACCGCTGCGTCGTCGAGAGCTGTGAGTGCCCCATTGCCGCCATAAGCTGCGCAGCCTGGGCGCCGCCCAAAGCGAGGTGCGAAGCCACGGAATGGCGGAGGCTGTAGGGCACCAGGTCTTCGGGTAAGCCCGCTGCAGGTCGGATTTTTTGGACCCAGTCTTTACGGTAGGTGATAGGGCCGTCGCCGCGGCTGGCGGGGAAGACATAGGTTTCCGGTGAACCGGGCGGCTGGCGGGCGATGATCTCGAGGGCGACAGGGGGCAGAGTGATTGTGCGGTTGCGGCCCGTGGCCTTGCCGGTCTTGTGGCGGGACGGTGGCAGGGTAATGACGCCGGTTTTCAGGTTTACGTGCTGCCATTGGCAGCGGGTGATCTCGGTCGGGCGGGCGCCGGTCAGCGCCATCAGCCGGAAGGCGTCGGCGACCGAGCTGCGGATAGCGTGTTCTTCCTCCAACCGTTCGAGGGCGGCGAAGAGGCGGGCATATTGCTCGTGATCTTCCAGAAAGGCCTGGCGGGTATTGCCTCCGGGCAGCTTGAAGCTGCTCGCTGGGTGATCCTGGATCAGTCCCTCGCTGACGGCCCAATTGAGCGCAGTGCGCAGGACGATGATGCAATCGCGCGCCGCCGTGGCCCCGCCCCGCACACGGATAACGCCTCGGGGCTTGCCGCTCGGCATTTGCTTCTGGGTCTGGCCGTCGCGGATAGCGTTGAAGGCTCGGCGGATATGTTCCTGGGTGAGGGCCTCGACCAGTACCTTGCCGAGGAGCGGTTTCAGATGATGCGTGATGCGGCCGGTATCAATCGGGCGCGCGGTATCGGATTTCGCGGCGAATTTGGCGGAGGCGAGATAGCGGTCGAGCAAAGCGCTGACGGTAAGGCTCTCGCGTTTCGCCTGTTTGGCAGCCAGCGGGTCGCCACCCTTTTTCACCTCCGCGGCCCAGGTCTCGGCGATGTCGCGGGCCTGCTCCGGCATCAGGGTGCCGTATTTGCCGATGGTCGCTCGGCGTTTCTGGCCGGTCTGGTTTCGGTAATCGTAGATGAAGCTGTGGATGCCGGTCGGCAGAGAGAGCCTAAGCGGTGTTCCGCTCACACGTTGTCGTGGTAGTTCCACGGGAACAGGTCGCCGATCTGGCTCTGCTTATGGCCTTGGACGATGGCCGTCAGCGTTGCGGTTAGCCAAGCCTGCGGTTCGATACCGTTCATTTTGCAGGTTTCGATTAGTGAGGCGATGACGGCCCAGTTTTCGGCTCCGGTGTCATGGCCTGCGAAGAGGGCGTTTTTTCGGTTATGCATAGATTTCCATAACCGAAATTATGCGGAGCGCCGGATTATGCGCAGGTGCGTGTTGTCAGATGGGGCCAACCCGCGGTCTTCTGCTTTCTGCCGCACGGCGTGACTGATTTCATCTACACATAATACCGTTCCTCTCCACCCAACGAATTGGAGAGGAAGTTTTTATGAAGGCAGATCTTTTGCAGCCTGATCCACGCCAGTTGACGTGCCCCCCTTCTTGTTACCAGTCAGGCGGAGAGTCTCGCTTCATTGTGCGTTTGGGTTGAGGGGGTGACATTCTGTCTGGGGGCATGCCCCCAGACAGAATGTTTTGCGATTTCGGCGGGCGTTCGACCGCCGAGTTTTGAATGAGGTCTGACCGTATTATAATCCTTCTGCCACTCGGCCAACAGGCGGCGCGCGTGGGCGAGCGAGGTAAACAGGGTTTCGTTGAGACATTCATCCCGCAGGCGACCATTGAAGCTTTCAACAAACGCATTCTGCGTTGGTTT
>NZ_JBILQX010000065.1:0-17538 GCF_044372965.1 Elstera sp.
GAAGGTATTGGTCAGATGATCGTCGCCACGAATGACGTGGGTAATGTCCATATCGTGATCGTCAACCACCACCGACAGCATATAGGTGGGCGTGCCATCGGCGCGAAGCAGCACCATATCGTCAAGCTGGGCATTGGCGACCGTGACGGACCCCTGAACCTGATCGTTCACCGTGGTTTCGCCGGTCTGCGGGGCTTTCAGGCGAATAACGAAGGGGGTATTCGCCGGAGCCTCGCTCGAGTCGCGGTCGCGCCAGCGGCCATCGTAGCGCACGGGCTGGCCTGCCGCGCGTTGGGCTTCGCGCATCGCGTCCAATTCTTCTGTCGTCGCGTAGCAACGATAGGCGCGGCCTTGGGCGAGAAGCGCATTGGCGACCTCGGCGTGCCGTCCCGCGCGGGCGAATTGGAACACGACCTCGCCGTCCCAATCGAGCCCGAGCCATTTCAGGCCCTTCATAATCGCGTCCACGGCTTCCGGGGTGGAGCGCTGGCGGTCGGTATCTTCAATGCGCAAAAGGAACTTGCCGCCCAAGTGCCGGGCGTAGAGCCAATTAAACAACGCCGTGCGTCCGCCGCCGATGTGGAGAAAGCCGGTGGGCGAGGGGGCAAAGCGTGTGACGATGCTCATGCAGAATCCATAACCACAAGGAATAAGTGCCAACGGTCTAGCATGTTGCGCGGCACAACGAAACCCGATTATCGGCGTCATCCGGTCTGGACAGGATTGCTAAATCTGGAATGATGCGCGGGAATACGCACTTCTCGTGTGATATCCCTGTGATTTGTCCCGGTTAAGGTGAGGAGTTCAGCGCGCGATGCGGACGGCACCGATCCATCTAATGTGGGGGCATTGGCTCGCCCGCTGGATCGGGATTCGTCAGGCTTTACAGGCGGTGTGGGCAGCGCAGGCGGATCGCTTCGGCCTGTGGGTGCCGGGATGTTTGGGGCTTGGTATTGGGGTTTTCTTCACTCTGCCGCGCGACCCGCCCCTGTGGCTTTTCATGACCCCCGTCGCCTTGGGGGCGGCGTTGGTTTTGGCTCGGCGGGCGGAAACCTGGATTATTTTGAGCCTGCGGGGGTTGCTGTTCGTAAGCTGCGGTTTTGCGGCTGCACAGACCCACGCCGTGCTGAGTGAACCCGTCCGGCTGGCCTGGCCGCTCGCCGCGCAATGGTACGAGGCGGAGGTTGTTGCAGTCGGTCGCACCGAAACCGGGCTTAGGCTGACACTGGCGGAGCTGACGCGCGACGGCGGCGGGGTGCCGGAAGTCGGCGCTGGGCGGGTTCGGTTGACCCTGCGGACGGGCGAGGCGCCCCCCGTGGGCGCGCGGGTTCGGGTGCGGGCGGTGCTCACGCCTGTGCCGCCACCACTTACGCCGGGCGGGTTCGACTCGCGCCTGTCGCAGTTCTTTCAAGGGATTGTCGGGCACGGCACGATTTACGCGCTCGAGGTGCGTGCAGGCGGCGAAACCCCCTTTTTGACGGCGTGGCGTTTGGCATTGGCCGAGCGTATCCGCCAGCATGTGCCGGGAATTTCTGGGGAAATCGCCATTGCGCTTGCGGTCGGCGACCAAAGCGGGATTGCCGGGCCGGTTCGCCTTGCGATGCGCGATAGTGGGCTCACACATATTCTTTCCATAAGTGGCCTGCATATCGGGCTGGTCGCGGCGCTGGCAATGGTGCTGACCCGGCGCGGCTTGGCCTTGATCCCCGCGATAGCGCTTCGGGTCGATACCAAGAAGCTCGCCGTTTGGCCAACCGCGCTGCTGGTGCTGCTCTACGGCGTGCTCGCAGGGTGGGACGTGCCGGTTCAGCGCTCGGTGATTATGACCGGCGTTGTGCTGCTCGCGATCCTTCTAGATCGAACCCCGCTAACCCTGCGCACGGTGGCCGTTGCTGCCGTACTGGTGTTGCTGGGGTCGCCCGAAGCGCTGCTGAACCCCGGTTTTCAAATGTCCTTCGCCGCCGTCATCGCGTTGATTTCGGGCTATGAGGTCATCGGCCCCTGGTTATCGCACCTGCGCGCGGCCTATGGCGGGGTGTTGGTGCCGGTTATCGCCGTCGGCTCCTCGGTACTCACGTCATTGGTTGCGACCTTGGCAACCGCCCCCTTCACCGCCTTTCATTTTCACACCATCGCCCTCTATGGAATCATCGCCAATCTCTTGGCGATTCCCTTAACGGGGCTGGTGATCATGCCGGGGGTTGTGCTGGGATTCCTGCTGCTGCCGTTTGGGTTGGACGCCTGGGGCTGGGGTTTTGCCGGATTGGGCATTGATGGGCTCGTTGCACTTGCGGAGGCCGTGGCCAAACTGCCCGGCGCGTCGATCCCCGTGCCGACCTTCTCGGAAACGGTGCTGCTGCTGATCGTCTTTGCCGGGCTTTGGGCTTGCCTATGGACGGGGACGCTCCGCTGGGTAGCCCTTGTGCCCTTTGGCGTAGCGCTTAGCCTTGCCGCCGCCACGCAACCGCCGTTTTTACTGATCGGCGGGCAAGGCGGTACGATAGCGGTTCCGCGCGCCGATGGGGTTGTGGAAATTTTCGGGGCAACGCCCGGCGCGCTTCCGGCCAGGGTGCTGGGGGAGGCGCTCGCCGCCCGCTCGATCATTGCGATGGGCGGCGAGGGCAGTGTTGCACACTGCGACCCCTGGGGGTGCCGCTTCCCCACCGAACACGGGCCGCTGGCGTTAACACGTCATCCAGCCGCGCTGGCCCAAGATTGCCGCGAGGCTTGGGTGATCATTACCAGCGCACCGGTTCGCACCCCATGCCCGGCACCAGTATGGCGCGAGTCGCGGGCGCGTCTTCAACGATTGTCGCCGCTGCGGATCGATCTGATCGACGGCAAGCCGCAGCTTACCGCAACACGCCAAACGGGGCGGCGGTGGATGCCGCCCCCGCCCGAGCGGCGTTTAGTAGCGCCGTAAGAGGCCGACGAGTTTGCCTTGAATGCGCACACGATCCGGGCCGAAAATGCGGGTTTCATAGGCTTTATTGGCGGGTTCCAGGGCAATCGACGCGCCCTTGCGCCGCAGCCGCTTCAGCGTAACCTCTTGATCATCCACCAGGGCGACGATGATAGCGCCATTTTCGGCGGTGTCGCAGCGGTGGATGATGGTGATATCACCGTCTAAAATCCCGGCTTCGATCATCGAATCCCCGGCGACCTCCAGGGCGTAATGATCGCCCTTGCCGACGAGGTGATTGGGAATGTCGATCATGGCCGTATCGCGCGTCGCCTCGATCGGCAAACCGGCCGCGATGCGGCCATAGAGCGGCAGGCTGGTATGATTGGCGGCGGCGCGGGCCATGAAGGCGGTCGCAACCGGGCTGCGCATCAACGGCACCGGCATGGCCGCTTCAGAAGTCGCGACGGACGCGACCGGCTGCGGATTGGCCGCGGCCTCCGGCATGCGCAGAATTTCCAGCGCGCGGGCACGATGGGGGAGGCGGCGAATGAAGCCGCGTTCCTCAAGCCCGGTGATCAGCCGATGAATGCCGGATTTGGAGCGCAAATCGAGCGCTTCACGCATTTCATCGAAGGAGGGGGAAACGCCGGTTTCCGCCAAACGCCGATGAACATACAGCAAAAGCTCGTGCTGTTTGGGGGTGAGCATGGCCCGCCGCTCCTTTCCGGTTGAGTCCTGTTCCGTTCTATGTTCATTCGCGCGTCCGCGTCAAGCAGGAAGAGAACCCGCCGGGAACAAAATTATCGAAACAAGCTCTCCTGCCGTTTTTTCGGGGTCGCCGGGCGGGCGCACCAGCAAACCATCGGCGTCCGCGAGAACATTCATCATGGCGCTGTCTTGAACGGGTAGCGGAGTAACGCGACCATCGACGAGGCGCGCGCGCATATAATCCTGCCGCTCGTCATTGGCGGGAAGCGCAACGGCAAGCGGCAGTCGCACGGTGGGAAGCTCCCGGCGCGGCAGGCCCAGCAGGCGCTCGATACTGGGTTTCAAGAACAGCAACGCGCAAACGATGGTTGAAACCGGATTGCCGGGCAGCCCCAGAAAGGGGCGGTCGCCAAAGGTTCCGAAGATCAGCGGCTTGCCAGGGCGCAGCGCAATTTTCCAAAAATCGACCGACAGGCCGACCGCGCCCAAACCTTGCTGCACCAGATCATGATCGCCGACGGAAGCGCCGCCGGTGGTCAGCAGTAGATCGCAGCTTTTCGCGTTTTTTGCGGCTTCGGCCAAGCCTTCGAGCGAATCCGGGGCGACGGGCAGCAAAACCGGATCGCCGCCAAAACTGCGAATGAGAGCGGCCAGAGCGTAGGAGTTGGAACTGACGATCTGCCCCGGCGCGAGCGGATCGCCGGGCCGGCGGACCTCATCACCCGTGGCGAGAATGGCGACGCGCGGGCGGCGGCGCACTGTCACCCACGGGTGGCCGGCAGCCGCAATCAGCCCGATCCGGCGGGCGGTGAGGGGGGAGTTCGCTTCGGCAACCGTGGCCCCAGCGCGAAAGTCTAACCCCGCCGCGCGGACATTCTTGCCGGGAATGGGCAGCGTGCGCAGATGGACCGTATCGCCCTCGCGCCGGGCGTTTTCCTGAATAACGACGGTATCGGCCCCGTCGGGGAGCGGCGCGCCAGTGAAAATTCGCGCGGCTTCGCCCGCCGCAAGCGTTCCGGTCCAGGGATGACCCGCCGGAATCTCCGCAACGATGCGCAACGATAGAGGTTCGGCTCCAAAATCCGCCGACCGTACCGCCCAGCCGTCCATCGCCGAAACCGCTTGGGGCGGCTGCGTATGGCGCGCGACGACGGGCACGGCCAGCACGCGCCCCGCAGCGTCGAGCAGCGACACATCCTCGCACCCCACTGGGCCGGAGCCATCAAGCGCCGCGTGAAGTTTATTCAGCGCGGTTTCGACCGGCATCAACGGCGGGCGGCTCATGCTTGAGTAAATTCCCCGGATTTGCCGCCCGCCTTATGGGTGAGGCGCAGGTCGGTAATCTGCATGCCCTTATCGAGCGCCTTGCACATGTCGTAAACGGTGAGGGCGGCGACGGAGGCGGCGGTGAGCGCTTCCATCTCCACACCCGTCTTGCCGCTGAGCTTGCAGGTGGCGGAAATCTCCACGGCGTTTTCGTCCGGGTTTAGCGTGAGATCGACTTTAACCGAAGTCAGCGCGAGCGGATGACACAGGGGAATAAGATCGGGCGTGCGTTTGGCCGCCATAATCCCGGCGAGGCGGGCGACGGCAAGAACATCGCCCTTACCGATCTGCCCGGCCCGAATGGCGGCCAGGGTTTCCGGCTGCATCAGCACGCGCGCGGCGGCGGTTGCGGTGCGCTCGGTCACGGGCTTTTGGGTGACATCGACCATCACCGCCCGGCCTTCGCTATCGAAATGTGTGAAATTGCTCATGCAAAGGGTTATAGCAGGGGCGTTGGATGCTGACGAGATTGCCGCCTCAGGAAAAAAGATGGACGAAGACGATCTATTCGACCCGCCGCCCCCGGCGAAAGCGCACTCGTCGAAGGCCCCCTGGGCGACGCGCTGGCAGCAGGGTTGGCGCGGACAGAGCCTTACGGTGATCGCGCTGCTGCTTGGGGGCATCGGCGCGGGGCTCGTGGCGGAATCGCTCGTGCGTCCGAAAGCGCCGCCTGCGACGGTTGCACTCTTACCGGAGATGGTGAGCGAAGCGCCCGAACCCGATGCGCCGGCCCCCGGCGCGCTGGAGCCGGATGCGGCAGCCTCCCCCGCCGATCCCGCCGTTCACAATGGCGAGCCCGACGCGGGTGAGGCGATTACTGCGCTGCCGCCCCCGACCAAGCCAATCACCCTCCCGGCCCCGTTCAACGGTAATTTGCCGCCGTGGAAGCGCTATGCCGTTGCCGCGCCGCCCAGCGAGGGCCGGGCGAAGGTGGTCATCGTGATCGACGATATGGGTGTTGATCGGGGCCGGTCGGCGCAAACGGTGGCCTTGCCGGGGCCGCTCACACTCTCCTATCTGCCGTACGGCCAGAATCTTCCAACGCAGACGGCGGAGGCCCACCATCGCGGGCATGAATTGATGGTTCATATGCCGATGCAGCCCTCGCTGCCGATGGACCCCGGCCCGGACGCGCTCACCATGGCGCTCTCGCCCGAAGAAGTGCAGCGCCGGGTGCGCAGCAATTTGGGGAAGTTCGACGGCTATGTCGGCATCAACAATCACATGGGCAGCCGCTTCACCACTTGGGAGGTGGGCATGACGCCGGTGATCGCCGAATTGCGCGCGCGCGGGCTGCTGTGGCTCGATAGCCGCACCTCGGCACAATCGGTCGGCACCGCCATCGCCCGCAAAATGGCCGTGCCGAATATCGACCGCGACGTGTTTTTGGACGATGATCCGTCGCTTGAAGGGGTGCGCAAGCAGTTGCGCCATCTCGAAGCGGTTGCCCTGCGCACCGGCAAGGGCGTCGCAATCGGCCACCCGAAGGACAATACGATTGCCGCCCTCAAGGAGTGGCTACCGACGCTCCCCGCAAAAGGCCTCGTGCTGGTGCCGATTACTGCTGTAGTGAAGGCCCCCGCCGGTCAAAGCGTGAGCCTTCCCTAGAGTTCTATGACGCTTTGGGGGGGAAATAGGTTTGACGCAGGATGTTCTTCTGTACCTTACCCATGGCGTTGCGCGGCAGATCGGGCGTGAAGAACACGGCCTTCGGCACTTTGAAGTTGGCGAGGTGGGTCTTCACATGCTCGACCACCGCGTCTTCGCTCAGGCTGGCACCGGGTTTAAGCACGATGACGGCGGCGACCGCCTCGCCGAAATCTGGGTGGGGCATGGCGATGACGGCGCTTTCCTCGATGCTCGGAACGGCATCCAGCAACTCTTCGATTTCCTTGGGATAGACGTTCAGCCCGCCGCAGATGATAAGGTCTTTCGCGCGCCCGACGATGCTGATGTAGCCGTTCGCGTCGCGCTTGCCCATGTCGCCGGTTTTGAACCAACCGTCATCGGTAAAATCTTCTTTGGTTTTTTCCGGCATCTGCCAATAGCCCCGGAAGATATTCGGGCCTTTCAATAGAATCGCCCCGGTTTCGCCGGTTGGGCTATCCGCCCCAGCCTCATCGACGATGCGCACGCTGACGCCGGGCAGGGGTAGGCCGACGGTGCCGCCGATGCGCGCACCGTCCCAGGGATTCGAAATCGCCATTTGCACTTCGGTCATGCCGTAGCGCTCCAGGATCACATGGCCGGTGCGGGCGGTGAATTCTTGGAACGTCTCGATCAGCAGCGGGGCCGAGCCAGAGATGAACAGCCGCATATTGGCAACGGATTCCTTGCCAAAGTCGGGCAGGGACAGAAGGCGCGTGTAGAAGGTCGGCACGCCCATAAGCACCGTGGCGCGTTTTAGGTCTTTCAGAACGGCGGCGGCATCGAACTTCGCGTGCCACAGCATTGGGCTCGCGTTATAGAGCGCATTGTTGCAGGCGACGAACAGCCCGTGGACGTGGAAAATCGGCAGGGCGTGCAGCAGCACGTCGCCCGGTACCCAGCCCCAGAATTGATTGGTCACGGCGACATTGGTCGAAAGATTGCCGTGGGTCAGCATCGCGCCCTTGGCCCGCCCGGTGGTGCCGGAGGTGTAGAGAATCGCCGCCATATCATCATCAGCGCTGGTGACGGTGATGAAGTGATCGCTTTGCCCTGCGGCGGCCTCGGTGAGTGACCCGTTGCCATCGCCCTCAAGGGTAAGAACTTTCGCGCCCCCGGCGATGGCGGTAATCGCGTCGAGATTCGCTGCGCGACAAACGACGAGCTTCGGCGCGGCGTTTTCCAGGAAATAGGCGACTTCGGAGGTTTGATAGGCGGCGTTCAGCGGTAAAAAGGCGAACCCTGCGCGTTGCACGCCCAGGCACAGAATAAGCGCTTCCGGCGATTTATCGACTTGCGCGGCAACGCGGTCTTCTTTGGTGAGCCCCAGGCCGGTCAGCAGATTGGCAATGCGCGCCGTCGCCTGATCCAGCTCCCGGAAGGTGATAATCCGCCCTTCGGTGGTTTCGATGCAGGTTGCATCAAGCTTGTGCTGAAACCGCGCGTAGAGCGTTGCATAGATATTCGCGTTCACCGCTTCCCCCTGTTTGATTTCTTAGGCTTTTAGCGTCGGCGCGAGCCCGCTTTCCAGCGCGCGCGTCCAAAGTTCCGCCCATGTTTGGGCCGTCACCGGATCGTGCAGGCAGGCGTTCTGATAGGTATTGAGCCGGGCGATTCGCTCCAACAATTGAATGTCGGCCTCATGTTCGCGGGCAACATGGGGATCTTCAAAGAAAAGAATTGTCGCGCCCGGCTCGCGCAGCACCCGGTCGGCAATCTGGGCGTCGCCGCCTTTCGGGCCAGACAGGTAGGAGGTGGTCCAGGGCGTCGAACGCCCCGACAGCCGGGCAGCTTGGCGCGACACCTGCTCTCGGAGGGCGTCGGGCACCGCGCCTAAGCGCTCCGGCACCTGCCCGTTCAGCAGCCCGCCGGTGGTGCCGGTCGAAAGGCGCAGGCGGAATTGATCGAGCAGCGGAAACCAGGTTTCCACATAGCCGAGCATCGCCGCCTTGCGCGTGTCGTGCGCCACAAGGCCGAGGGTGGTTGCGCTTGGGAGGGTTGCGGCGGCAGCGGGATCGTCCAACCGGCAAAGGTGTTGCGCGGCGCTAACCGGGTCATGCGCAATCCATTGCAGCAGGCACCATTCCGAAGCCGCCCGCACCGTTGCGAGAAACGGCCGCCCATGCACAACGCATTGCCGTTTCAGCGCAATCGATTCGGGAAAGAGCGAGATCAAATCCCCTGGATCGGCGAGGTAAATCACCCAATCGATATCGCCGTCCACGAGCCGCGCCGCGACGGTGGCGATTGAGCCTTCCTCCCACGGCGGCAGCACGTCCCAATGGGGGTACTCGGTCAGAAAACCTGCGGATTGCGCCGCCTCATAGGTCGTGCGCATCGCCACCAGCTTTGCCGGGCAAACGTGGGTGACGAAGGGGACCAGCACCGTCAGCAGGGCTGACAGCGGACTATTCTCCGGTTGGCGAAAACCGGGGCTGGCAAGAAGGGCGATGGTGGGGGGCTCTAGCATCATAGCGTGGGCAGGCTAGCAAGTGGCGTGCCTGCCGACAATCGCTCTTGGTGCTGAATATCCACGACGGGGGTGAGGCGGCATTTCAGTGCTGAGCCTATACGGCCCCGTCAGCCCTAATCTGCATCGTAGCCAGCTAAAATCTCAGGTGTCGATTTTAGTCTTCAAATAGTATGGCGGTATAGTCCATTGCGCCCTGTAGTACGTGAATAATCACCACGCGCTCATCTTCAATGCGGTAGAAAATCAGGTAATTGCCATGAACCCGGCGGCGAATGCCGTGCTGTTCATATCGAGGCACCAAAGGGAAGCCCTGCGGGGTGGCCGCCAGGGCCTCACATTTGCCGCGTAGCTCTTGAACGAACGTAAGCGCGCGCCGAGGGCTATCCTTGGCTATATAGTCGGCAATCCGTTCGAGGTCGCCTTCCGCCTCGACCGAAAATTCAACCATCATGCGGATTTTTCGGCCCGATCATCCATAGCGCGATATTTTGCTTCCAGCCGGTCAAAAACGTCGCTCGCTGGCTTTGTTCGGCCGGCGTTAGCATCGGCAATACCCCGCAGGATCGAGGCATCGAGCGCGGTAAGGCGTGCTTCACGATCCTGAATCAAGCGCACGCCCTCCCGCAGCACTTCACTTTTGGAACCATAGCGGCCCGTCTCGACGAGCTGCTTAACAAAGTTCTCGAGCTGTTTACCCAAATCGGCACTAATCATGGTCTATCCTCGCTCGATCAAACCGTGCTTAAAATGGCATGTTTATCAACTATTATCAATATTATGGGCATGAAAATCCGCGCCTGTCCTCACGCCGAAACCCGCTGCGACACCAGCACGACATCGACCCCAAAAATCTGGCGCATGCCGCGCCCGATCATCGCGGCTTCGTCCTGGCCGAGCCCATCAATCTGGATATCGACCGACACATCTTCGCCATGTTGGCGGGCATAAAGCGCGCTTGGAACCAGTCCGCGCTTGGCGAATGGCTCGAGCAGTCGCGGCAAAAGGCCAGGATCGGCCAAAGCCGAAACCGAAAAACAGGCGGTGGTTCGGGAAAAATCAACGGCAGCCGTATCGTCGGCAGCGCGTGAAGGGGACTGTGACATACGTCACTCCTCGGATGAATCAGCCTAAAAACGCAAAGAAACGCTGCCCGACCCTTAAAGAAGGGTCGGGGTCGTAATTCGCAGGCTGAGTCCGAGAATCAATGTCATAAACCAAGACTATCCGACGGCAGGTGTCCAAGGCAAGCCTTAGAAACCTTAATGCTATTCCAGATCGGCGCGGTTCGGCGTGAATTCGACCGTAATGGCTTCGCCCGCGACGCCTTTACGCTCGATGGTCCAACCGGCTTCCTGATAGCGCTGCATGATCGAGTGCAGAATGCGGTCCGTCACCATTTTCGTCGGCAGCGGCACCGTTACGGTGAGGCCGGGAAAATAGTTTTCTTCCAGGAATTCATCGATCTTTTTTTCGATGACCCGTAAAACTTCATATTCGCTTTTCGACAGGCGAAAGGCCTGGAACGGCGTAATCGGCATGGCGTTCCCACTTCGTTAGACCGAAAGGCAGGGCGGCAACCGGCCCCCCCGGACCCTTTGCGAGTCGAAGAAAAACCTAAGCTTTCTTCAGCAAGCGCTTGAATATGGCTGAAAACCCCCCTGTTTGGCAAGCCTGGGATGGCGCACGGGGGTAAGCTTTTTTCGCAATTAAAGCCGCCCGAGGCGTATCGCCCACCACAAATGCAGCGGTAGAAGCCCGTCGGGGCGGGCGCGGACTTGTGCCGCTGCAAGGAAGGGATCACCGCCCGCCGTCCGCAAAGCTTTAATCAGGCGGCGGGCGAGGGTTCCGGTGAGCAGGGCGGTCCCGCCCTTGCGCGGTGCGCGCGGCAGAGTGGCAAGCGCCTGTTCGACCTCGGCCACGAAAGCCAAAACAAGCTTCGACAGGGCCTCCGAGGGCACCCCGTCGCGGATACTCCGGGCCGTCAACCCCGCCGCGCCGAGCCGATCCAGGGGGAGATCAACCCGCCCCAACTGCGCGCGCCGGGCGATACCGATGAGGGTTCCGGCTTTGGCATAGGCCGTTGCCCGCGCGGCCGCATGCTCGGGATCGGCCCCGGTAATCGCCGCCGCCAGCCGCCCCAGCATGCCGCCGGTCGCGTCCAGATAGGCGGTAAACTCCGCCTCGGTCCCCGGTGGTGGCATTTGCAAATCCTGTTCGCGCCCATCGATCAGCGCGGCGAAAGGGGCGTGGGGCAGGGTGAAGCGGCGGATGGTTTCGGCGAGGGGGGTGACGACCTCATGCTTACGCGGGGTCTGTCCCGAATAAATCTCGTCCAAAGTTTCCCGCCACCATTGCAGGCGAATTTGCCCCAGCATGGGCTCGCTGACCATCTCGCGGGTTTTGGCTACCTCTAAATTAAAAGCATAGAGCGCGAACAAGCCTTCGCGGGCGTCGGGCGGGGCGAGCAAAGCTGTGAGAAACCGCGCTTTATCGCCCTGTCGCAGCAGGGTTCCGCAGGCACTTAAGGCGGCGGGCGGCGGATTATTCACGGGTAAATCATCCTTTTTTAGAACAACCCTAATTTGCCAAGGGTTCCCTTCGGCGCGGAACATCCTTATCTAATGGTCCGGTTTCACTCACCACCTAATTTTTCGAGGACACCATGGCTTTCGAACTTCCCGCTCTGCCCTTCGCTTCCGACGCGCTCGAGCCGCATATGTCCGCACAGACCTTCAGCTTCCACCATGCGAAGCATCATCAGGCCTATGTGACCAACCTCAATAACCTGATTAAAGACACCCCCCTGGCCGATAAATCGCTCGAAGAGATCATTCTCGACGCCGCGAAAGATTCGGCTAAGGCCGGTATCTTCAACAATGCCGCCCAGGTGTGGAACCACACCTTCTTCTGGCATTGCCTGAAGCCGAATGGCGGCGGTACGCCCACGGGCGACCTGCTGGCCAAGATCGAAGCGGCTTTCGGCTCCTTCGATGCCTTCAAGGACCAGTTCAAGGCCGCTGCCGTCGGTCAGTTCGGCTCCGGCTGGGCCTGGCTCGTCGTGGAAAATGGCACGCTGAAAATCACCAAAACCCCGAACGCCGATCTGCCGATGGCCCACGGTCAAACCGCGCTGCTCACGGTCGATGTTTGGGAACACGCCTATTACCTCGATTTCCAGAATCGCCGCCCGGATTTCGTGCAGTCGTTCCTGGATAATCTGGTGAATTGGGACTTCGTCGCGGCGAACCTAGCCAAGGCGTAAGGCTTTGGGTCGGGGGGTGCCTCGGCCTAAGCAAACAAAAACCCCCGAAGCTTTCGCCTCGGGGGTTTCTTGTTGGCTGAATTACATATTCAGCGTGCGGCCATTGGCGGCAAGCCCGGCTTCTTTCACCACTTCCGAAACGGTTGGGTGGGCGTGGCAGGTACGGGCGATATCTTCCGCTGAGGCCCCGAATTCCATCGCTAGCGCCGCTTCGGCAATAAGCGTTCCGGCTTCGCCGTGAATGATGTGGCAGCCCAAAACCTTATCGGTGCGGGCATCGGTGAGGATTTTCACGAAGCCTTCGATATCGGCATTCGCGCGCGCGCGGGCGTTGACGCTGAAGGGCACTTTGCCGATTTTATACTCGACGCCCGCCGCCTTCAACTCTTCCTCGGTCTTGCCGACGCTGGCGACTTCCGGCGCGGTGTAGATGACCGAGGGGATCACGTCGTAATTCACGTGTCCGGCCTGGCCCGCCAGAAGCTCGGCGATGGCAACGCCCTCTTCTTCGGCCTTATGGGCCAGCATCGGGCCGGTAATCACGTCGCCGACGGCGAAGATCGACGGCACCGAGGATTTATAGTGGTGATCGACCACGACGCGGCCCTTCGGGTCCAGCGCAACGCCGACCGTATCGAGGCCGAGGCTATCCGTATAGGGGCGGCGGCCGATGGCGACCAGCACCACATCAGCATCGAGCGTTTCGGCGGCACCACCGGCGGCGGGTTCGAGGGTGAGCGTGACGCCGTTCGGGCCCTTGTCGCCCTTCACCACCTTCTTGCCGAGCTTGAACTCGATACCCTGCTTGCCGAGGATGCGCTGAACATTCTTAGCGACTTCGCCATCCATGCCGGGGATCAGGCGGTCCAGAAACTCAACGACGGTGACTTTCGCGCCAAGGCGCTGCCAGACCGAGCCGAGTTCGAGCCCGATGACGCCGCCGCCGATGACGACGAGATGTTTCGGCACGGCGCCCAGGGTCAGCGCGCCGGTGGAGGAGACAATCGTCTGCTCATCAATGGTGAGGCCGGGAAGGGCGACGACATCGGAGCCGGTGGCGATGACGATGTTCTTCGCGGTCAGGGTTTCTTCGCCGCCGTCATTCAGCACGACCTTAATACTGTTTGGGCCGATGATCGTGGCGGCCCCTTTGAACGGCGTTACCTTGTTCTTCTTGAACAGGAATTCGATGCCCTTGGTGGTATCGCCGACGACCTTATCTTTGCGTGCCATCATCTTGGGCAGGTCGAGCTTAACCTCGCCGACCGAAAAACCGTGATCGCTGAGGCCATGCTGGGCGAGGTGGAAATATTCCGAGGATTTCAGCAGCGCTTTCGAGGGAATGCAACCGACGTTAAGGCAGGTGCCGCCGAAGGTGCCGCGCTTATCGATGCAGGCCGTCTTCAGGCCTAATTGGGCGGCGCGAATCGCACCGATGTAGCCGCCGGGGCCACCGCCCACAAAAACAACATCGAAATTAGTGTCGGCCATTGTAACGACTCCTCGCCTAACTGCGCTTTATCTAAAGGCGGGCAGGGGTTTCGACCAGGGAAGCCGAAATCCTACCCTGATGCCGTGGGTGTAGCGGAACCGGGCCGGAAAGGAAAGGGACGCGCGCGCACAACATTCGAACCTCTGCCCCGCGCCGCACACAGGCCCTTGACGGTCGGGGAAGCCATCCATGCGGTTTTCGTATTGTTATCCATACATCTATTCGATTGAGGAAGGTTGCACAAATCCCTAAAGTGAAAACCGAATAAAATTCGGGGGACTACGTTATGCGCGGGCAAACGCTCATCGTTCTGGTGTCGGGGGTGATGATGTTGATCATCGCTATGGGCACGCGCCAATCGTTCGGCATTTTCGTGCCCGCCCTATCGATGGATCTCGATGTCGGGCGCAGCGTGATTGGCCTATCGCTCGCGTTCCAACAGTTGCTTTGGGGCGTCTGTCAGCCGGTGATTGGGCTGTTTTCCGACCGTTGGGGCTCCGTGCGCATCGGTATGGCGGGCGGGTTGATTTATGCGCTTGGTTTGATCCTCACCTATGTTTGGGCCGATCCGGTCGGGCTGCAAATCTCGCTCGGCGTGATGATTGGCATCGGCTTGTCGGGCACCACCTATGGCACCGTGCTGGGCGCGGTTGGGCGCATGGTGCCGCCGGAAAAGCGCACCCAGGCTTTCGGGATTTGCACCGCTGCGGGCTCGTTCGGCATGTTTGCCGTCGTGCCGGGCGCGCAATATATGTTGGATCAAATGGGTTGGGGCGGGGCGTTTCTCGTGCTGGCCGCGATGGCCGCGCTGATGATCCCGCTGTCCTTGGGCCTCAAAACGCCGCTTCCGCCGCAGGGCCAGGGCTTCGGGGCCGATCTGAAGCCGACGATCCGCACCGCTCTCGGCAATGGCTCCTACTGGCTGCTGAACATCGGCTTTTTCGTTTGCGGCTTTCATGTGGCCTTCGTCGCCACCCATTTGCCCGCCTTTTTGCGCGACAATAACATGCCGAGCAGCGTAACCGCCTGGGCGCTTGCGATGATCGGCCTGTTCAATATCATCGGCTCGTATCTATTCGGCCAATTGGGCGCGCGGTTCTCGCAGAAATATCTGCTGAGCCTGGTTTACGCCGCGCGCGCGGTGGTGATTACGCTGTTCCTGGTTTTGCCGCTGAGCCCGCTGACTGCCGTCGCCTTCGGGGCCGGGATGGGCTTTCTCTGGCTCGGAACGGTGCCGCTAACCTCGGGCCTCGTCGCCCGGATGTTCGGGATGCGCTATATGGCGATGCTCTATGGTTTTGTCTTCATGTTCCATCAACTCGGTGCATTCTTGGGCGCATTCGGGGGCGGTTGGGCTTACGATCATCTGCAATCGTATGATTTGATCTGGTATCTTTCGATTGCGCTGGCTTTAATCGCCGCAGTCGTGCATTTGCCGATTTCGGAAAAAGCCGTGCCGGTGCGCGGCGCGGTGGGGCAGAGACTATGAAACAAAAACTGTTCTTTTGGACCGTGGCGGGATTCGCGATTGTCGCGGGCCTAGCCCTTTGGGCCGAGATGGGCCTCGCGGTTGCCTTGGGCGACGCGGCTTGGTTCTGCGTTAGCTGAGAAGCGCTCGGCAGCGGGCGATTACCGCGTCGAACATTGCTTCGGTTAGGCGGCCCGTGTTCGTATTGTAGCGCGAGCAATGGTAGCTATCGATCAGCGTGCGGCCATCGGGCAAAGCATGCTCGGCCCCATGGGCGAACTTAAAGCGCGCAACGGGAATGCCTAAGGCGCGCAATACGCTTTGATGGGCGATTGTACCGAGCGCGAGGATGACGCCGCTTTTTTCCTGGGCGGCAAGCTCGCCGATCAGAAACGGACGGCAGCGGTTGATTTCGTTGGGCGTTGGTTTGTTTTCCGGCGGCACGCAACGGACGGCATTGGCGATGCGGCAGTTGACGAGCTGCATCCCATCGGTGGGGCTGCGGCCATAAGTGCCCGTGGCGAACCCGTGACGCAGCAGGGCCGCGTAAAGCGTATCGCCCGCATAATCGCCGGTGAAAGGTCGTCCGGTCTGGTTAGCCCCCTTCAGGCCGGGGGCGAGGCCGGTGATGAACAGCCCCGCGCCCTCCGGTCCCCAACTGGGAACCGGCCCATTAAAAAAGCTTGGGTAGGCCACGGCATTGGCTGCCCGAAAGTCCGCAAGGCGCGGGCAAATCGGGCAGTCATGGGCCGGAGAGGGGAGCGCCATCGTAACCGTAAGGGCGGTTAGTTCTGCTCTTCTTCTTCCGGAAGCCCATCGGGCTGATCCGACTGGGCCGGGCGGCGCAGGAACTGCGGTGCATCATCGCGGAAACCGGCGGGCGACGGCGCGGCATAATTGTCGCGCGGCTCGCGTGGGCCTGCATAAGCGCGGGCGATGTAGGGGGCGAGGTCTTGCAATTCGCAGAAAATATCGCACTGGCGGCGCAACTCGTCGGCCACCATCGGCGGGGTCGAGCGGATCGTGGAGACGATGGTCACGCGCTTGCCTTTGCTTTGGACGGCTTCGACCAAGCGGCGGAAATCGCCATCGCCCGAGAAGATAACGATATGATCGAGATGATTGACCATCTCCATCACGTCGATGGCAAGCTCGATATCCATATTGCCTTTGACCTTCCGGCGGCCAAATGCATCGGTATATTCTTTCGTCGGCTTCGTAATCATCGCGTAGCCGTTATAATCCAGCCAATCGACCAGCGGACGGATCGGCGAATACTCCTGATCTTCCATCAGGGCGGTATAGTAGAAAGCCCGGATCATATGGGCTTTCGTTTGGAAAAGTTGCAAAAGCTTACGATAATCGATATCGAACCCCAGCGCGCGGGCAGCCGCATAAAGGTTTGCGCCATCGATGAAGAGCGCAATGCGCTCCTGCGGATAAAAATGCATATTGGTTCACTCCACCAAAAAACAATTCAAATGTGGTCAGAGGTTTTAACAACCTGACAGATTTAGACAAATGGGGTTGCACACCGGGGCGGCAAGCCCTTATCGATGTCTTCCTTTATGACAGGTGCGCCATGACCGCAACAGAGAAATCAATTCTGATTGCTTTGGGATCGAATTTATCCCACCCAACCTGGGGTGCGCCCCCGGCAATTCTGATGGCCGCCATAGAAATGCTTGCGCAGGCGGGCGTTTCGACTCGGCGCTGCTCATCTATCTGGCGCTCGGCGGCCTGGCCCGATCCCACCGATCCGCCCTATGCCAATGCTGTCATTGCCGTCGCAACCCTATTACCGCCGGTCGATCTTCTGGCGGCGTTGCATCGCATAGAAGCCGCTTTCGGCCGCGCGCGCGGCAAGCTTAATGCGCCGCGCACGCTGGATATCGATCTGATCGCCTATGGAAGCCTCGTGCATGATGGGGCGGACGGCCCGCAGCTTCCGCATCCGCGCACGCAAGACCGCGCCTTTGTGCTCCGCCCTTTGGCCGAAGTTGATCCCGCGTGGCGGCATCCTATCAGCGGAACGGGCATTGCGGCGCTGCTTGCAGCCCTGCCCCCGGACCAAACCTGTGTGCTTTGGGGCGATTAATTCCAGAATCCACGAGAATCGATCTCGCAACGAAAACCTATTCTTGCCTTTGTCAAGAGGGGTTTTTATAGTGCGCGCTTGACTTCGCCCCTCGGCTTACCGGGTGGCTTGCTTTACGCGAAGGATGATCATGGCCCGCGTTACCGTTGAAGATTGCGT
>NZ_JBILQX010000252.1:0-3972 GCF_044372965.1 Elstera sp.
GGCAGAAAAATGGGCAAAAAATGCGCCTACACCAACGATAACGATCAAAAACCCCGAAGGACAGGCCAAATTAAACGGTTATTGCGGGTGTCCAGCTTTGGCCTATCGGCAGGGGCAACGCTTGTTTTGGCCCACGGTCTCGGCTGGTCGGTCTCGACCCTGTTCGAGCTTTCGGCGCAAAACTTCCTAGGCGGTTATGTTGTGGCGCTTATTGCCGGGGCGCGCCTGCTCAAGGGTCGTTTAACGCGCGCCGCGTTAGCGCTGCTCACGCTCGGTTTTGGGATATTTCTCGCCAGCTTCGGGGCGAGCTTGATCTATGCCGCGTTCAGCCTTGTGGCAGGGTTCCTCTTGGCACCCCGCCAGCGTGCTTAGCGGAAGAAGTCGTCGATTTCGTTCTGACTGACGGCCGCGCCGGGCAGTTGCGGGCCGTTCAGCAAATCGGCTTCGTCACTCGCACCGGCGCGTTCTTCTTCGGCGGCCCCGGCCGTCATCTGACCAATTTCGCTCGCGCCCCAAATGCGGATCATGTTTTCGATGCGCGTTTCGATATAGGTCAGCATACGCACGATTTTGCGGATCCGCTGGCCGGTAATATCCTGAAAGTTGCACGATTCATAAATCGTGATCACTTCGTTATTGATCTCGGTGATCTTTGCCGCGCGCTCTTCCGGATCATCGATTTCGCGCAAAGCTGCCGAGAGCGAATCGATATTCTCGGCGGCTGTCATGATGTTATTGGTCGCGTCTTCAGTCTGCTTGACCACCGCATCCAACTCGAAATTCGCCGACTGGAAGTTGCCACCATCCGTCTGCACACTGATCAGCGCAATCTCGCGCTTGGTGTTCAGAATATGTTTGGATAGTTCTTCCAGTTCGCGGGCCAAGTGTTTGGCCTCCTCGAACTTCTTCTCGTTGATTGTCAGTGCAGCGACTTTGAGGGTTTCGCGGAATTCCGAAAACTCCTTATGCAGCCCTGTTCCAATTTGAAGCAAGGAGCGAAGGATATCTTCGTTCGTAATCGTCCGGCTCATTCTCTCTGCCTCTATCGGCGTTCTGCCGCTGGATATTGCGCTGCACACGGCATTCTGTCGATTCCCTATAATCGGGAATGATCTGATTAATCATAGGGGAAGCCGCCCAAAGGCGCATCCCGATTATTACACCCGTCGGCTTAAAGCACCGCTTCGGTCTCCTCGCGTGCCGGCATAAGCAAGCGTTCGATGGTCAGCGGATCGCGGGGGCGCCCAAAATGGTAGCCCTGGCCGTACATACACCCGAGTTGTGCCAAACGAATGACATCATTGGCCGTTTCCACCCCCTCGGCAATCACTTCGCAGCCGAGGCCGCGGCCGAGTTCGGCGATCATGCGGATGATAAGGCCATTTTCTGGGCGTTGGCGCATGGCCCGCACGAAGGATTGATCGATCTTGACGGCATCGAAGCGGAACTGATGCAAATAGGACAGCGAACTATACCCGGTTCCGAAATCGTCGATGGCGAGGCGCAGCCCCATCGCCTTCAAGCGGCTGAGGATCGACAGCATGCCGTCGACGTCGTCAAGCACCACGCTTTCGGTGATTTCGAGCTTCAGCGCGTCCGCAGGGGTTTGGCGGTGGCTGAGGATCTCGGCGACGCGCTCGACAAAATCCGCCTCCTGCATCTGCACGCCGGAAACATTCACATTGATGAACATGCCCGCCGCATCGGGCAGAAAGCGCCGCCAGCGATTGACCTGCTGGCAGGCTTGATCGAGCGCAAACAGGCCCATCGGAATAATCAGTTTGCTTTCTTCGGCCAGCGGAATAAAGCGCATCGGCGAGACCAAGCCCATCGTGGGATGGTGCCAGCGCATCAGCGACTCAAAGCCCACCAACCGCCCGGAGACGAGATCGACAATCGGCTGATAATGCAGTTGCAATTGATCGCCCGCCTCAATGGCGGTGCGCAAATCCTGCTCCAGCGCCAGCGGGTCGACGCCGTCGTCCATCCCGTTCGCGGTAAACAGGGCTACGCTTTTTTCGGCGTCGGTGCCGGGGCGGTTAAGCGCGCGCGAGGCATCGCGCAATAGCTCTTCGGCGCGCTGATTACCGGTCGGCATCGCCGCGCCAATCCGCGCAGTAACGTAGAGCCCTTGCGCGCCGGGCAGGTCGATGGCGGCTTTCAGGGCCGTATGGATGGCGAGCGCCTTATGGCCAATCGCGTCTTCTTCGCAAACGCCTTGCAGCAAAAAGCCGAAGCTCGCCCCTTCCAATCGCGCCAGCGTGTCGGACGCGACGAGGGTTTGCGCCAAGCGCTCGCCTATTTCGCGCAACAGATGATCGGCCTGGGTTGGCGTCAGCGAGTTGGCGAGGCTCGCAAAGCGGTTCACTTCCACGACGAGAACGGTGCAGGAGGCAATCGTTCCGTCAGACCGGCGCAGGGTTTGCGCCAGACGGTCCATAAACAGCGCCCGGTTGGGCAGGCCCGTGGTGGCATCGTAGAAGGCGTCGTGCAGAACCTGCTGTTCCGCCTGTTTGCGCTCGGTAATATCGGACTGCGAGCCGACGATTCGCGTTGCTCGCCCGCTCAAGGGGTCGCGGATGGTCAAGCCATGGCAGAGCATCCAGCGTTCCGAGCCGTCGGTATGGCGAATGCGGTATTCGATTTGGAACGGCTCTTCTTCGCTCGCGATCTGCGCTTCGACGGCGGCTTGCAGCCAGATCAGATCGTCGGGGTTGACCCGGCTAAACCATTCGTCCGGGTCGGTACCCACATCGGCGGCGGAACAGCCGATCATCTCTTTCCAGCGCGGCGTGAAGAGAATGGAATTGGTGCGAACGTCCCAATCCCACAGCCCATCCTTGGCCGCCATGATAGCCAGCGCATAGCGCTCTTCGCTGGCCCGTAAGGCCTCTTCGGCTTCTTTGCGGGAGGTAATGTCGGACTGAGAGCCCGCCATTCGCGTCGCCGTGCCGCCTTCGCCGCCGCCTAAGGCCGTGCCCCGGCACAGAACCCAGCGCACATCGCCATTTGCATCGCGCACCCGATATTCGATGCGGAAGTCGCGCGAGGGGTTTTGCACCTGCTCGTCTAGCGTTGCGTCCACCCAATCGCGGTCGTCGGCCAGAACGCAGGAAAGCCAATCTTCGATCACGCAACTGCTGCTCTCGGGCGGCAGGCCCATCATGTCGGCGAGGCGCGAGGAATAGCGCACGAGGCCCGACGCTAAATCCCAATCCCACAGCCCATCATTCGCACCGAGCGCAATGAGGGCATAGCGTTGTTCGGCGGTAATGCGCGCTTCCCGCACTTCCACCCGGCTATTGAGCAGCATCAGGCCCGAGCGTAAGCGCGACACCAGTTCGGCGCGGTCCAGCGGCAGGGTGATGATTTCATCAAACCCGGTTTCGATAGCCTTTAAGCGCAAATCGCTTCGGCTCGCCGGGGCCGCTAAAATCAGCGCGGGGTGGGGAACATCATCGGGCGGTTGATGCTTGGGTAGGGCTAAAACCGCCACCTCATTCAGCGGATCGACGGCGGCCATAATAATGCCTTCCCGGGCCAGCGCCTTGGGGTCGGCCGGAACGGCGGACAAAATGGTCAAGGATTGCAGGGCCAATTGTCCCGAGGCGACAACCTCTTCAACCAGCGCAACCGCGCTGGCGGGAAAGCCAATGACCGTGAGGGGAAAACCGATCACCGTCATTCGCGCGCTAGTTCCTGCCCCATGGCCATAAAGATACTCACCTCACTACCCGCAATTCGCGGCAATTCCCATCAAAGCTGCCCCATTTATGGGGCGACGGCAAGGGGAAGCCGGCGCCTAAGTGTGGATTATGGAGGCTTTTGTCATACGGAAATCGGGTGCAGCGGTGCCCGCCCGCCCAGAACCGCCGCAAGATTATCCAGCGCGCGCATGCCCATCGCCGTGCGCGTTTCAATTGTGGCGCTGCCGAGGTGGGGCAGGGGAAAGACATTCGGCAGCGTGCGATA
>NZ_JBILQX010000066.1:0-17489 GCF_044372965.1 Elstera sp.
GATCCCGTTCGGGCAGCAGAATGTAAGTATCGCAAATCCCCTTTAAGGACTGCACCAAGACCTGCGCTTTCGGCAGATAGCTATAGGTGCAGACGGTAAAAATAGCCTGGCGCGTCGTTGGCTGAAACGCCGGGGGCGTGGGATTCGGAGCGTAGGTCATAGGGTCGGTTATCGGGCCGGGCCGCCCTGCAAGTCAAGCATTCGGGGCGAGGGGCGCGCCCCGGCTTGCGCGGCGCGCGGGCTTTCTGATAAGCCTGCGCCCATGTCCTTGACTGAAGATTTTTTCGAATATCGGGGCGACGATCCGAAAGCCCGGATCGCCGCGCAGGATTTCCGCGATGGCATGCGCCGAACCCCGCTGTGGTCGCGCTTGAGTTGGATCGATATTCGCAACCGCTACAAGCGCTCGGTGATCGGCCCGTTCTGGGTGACGATCAGCATGGCGATTATGGTGGCGGCGTTGGGCGTGATCTACGCCCAGCTTTTCCGGATCGAAGTGCAAGAATATGTGCCCTTCATCGCCTGCGGTTTTTTGGTCTGGAACTTCATTTCCGGCATTCTGAACGCCGCCGGGCGCACGTTCATCGATATGGAAAGCGTGATTAAGCAAGTGCCGCTGCCGGTAAGCTTCTATGCCTTCCGCAGTGTGGCGACCGAAGTGATTCTGTTCTTCCATAATTTCATCGTTTATATCGGCGTTGCGCTGTTTTTCGACATCAAGCTCGATTGGAGCGTTTTGCTCGCCCTGCCCGCCTTCGCCCTCTTGGTGCTGAATGCCGTTTGGGTGGTGATCGTGCTGGGCACGCTCTGCCTGCGCTACCGCGACATGATCCCGATTATCACCAACCTCACCCAAATCGCCTTTCTGGTCACACCGGTCATCTGGGCCGCCGATTTGGTGAAGGACCGGCGGATGATTGTAGATGCCAACCCCTTCCATCACCTTGTCGAAATCCTGCGCGCGCCCTTGCTGGGCAAAGCCATCGATCCGCTGAACTGGTGGGTTGTCATCGGGCTGGCCGTTGCGGGCTGGATCATCGCCTTTTTCTGCGTCGGCCTGACCAAGCGCCGCTTGCCGTACTGGCTGTAACCCATGGCCGATATTCTGCTTGAAAACGTCACCATCGATATCCCGGTTTTCACCGCCGAGAATCGCTCTTTGCGCAAAAGTCTGCTGCGGTTGGGCGGCGGCAATAGCCGCTTGAAGCAGGAGAGCGGCCATGTGGTGGCGCGGGCGCTGAATAAGATCAGCTTGCACCTGAAGGACGGCGACCGGCTGGGCCTCGTCGGCGTCAATGGGGCCGGGAAAACCACCCTGCTGCGCGCCCTAGCAGGCACCTATCCGCCGGTCAGTGGCCATATTCGTGCGCAAGGGCGCATCGCCTCGCTGCTCGATGTGTCTTTGGGGCTCGATTACGAGCTTTCCGGCCTGCAAAACATCTACCTCAAGGGCATGTTCCACGGGCTTAACCGCCGCGCCATCGATGCCCGCCTAGACGAGGTGATCGATTTCGCCGATTTGGGCGAGTTCATCAATTTGCCGGTGCGCACCTATTCGTCCGGCATGGTCTTGCGCCTCGCCTTCTCCATCATCACCAGTATGGAGCCGGATATTATTTTGATGGATGAATGGGTGAGCGTTGGCGATTCCCATTTCATCGAACGCGCCACCGAGCGGCTGGAGAGCTTTGTTGGCAAGTCCAGCATTCTCGTACTGGCCTCCCATTCCGAAGATTTGATCCGCAAGGTCTGTAACCGCGCCGTTCTAATGAGCCAGGGAAATATTCTGAACGATGGCAGCGTGAATGATGTTTACCATCAATATCACGTGATGGGGCCGCAGCCGTTCTTTAATGCTCAGGAGTATCTGCGCCTAAACCCCGATGTGAAAGCCGCCGTTGAAAGCGGTCAACTCTCGGCCTGGGATCATTTTCTTCTCTACGGTATTCGCGAAGAGCGGCCCATCGGGCGCGGGCTGCACTTGGGCTTTTTCGCCCATGACGCCCTGTTTCAAGAGCCGCTGGCCCGGAACGATGTGGCGGCAGCAGCGAAACGCTTGATCTCCGTTGCGCCGTTCTTGGAGCCCGTGCAACTGCCGGAAAATTGGCGCCTCTCCAAAAACACGCCGATTCCGTTGGATTTCGTGCCGCCCGAAGGCGTGTTCTTGCGCCTGCCGCCGGGGGTTGAAGTGCCGGAGGGGACCGCATTGCCGGCAAGCTTTAGGCTTTAAGCACCTGCCTTTTCGGCTTCTCCACAATCTCTCCAAACTCTCTGCAAACTGGCTCCATTAACCAACGTTACCGTCTCCCCATTCGATGATCCCACGATGGAGACGAGCATGGACCGCCGCCGCTTTCTGAAATCCGCCCTGTTCACCGGTACGGCGCTGACCGCCGCCCATATGGTGCCTAAGTTTGCGAACGCGCAGGCCATGGGCAACGCCGCCCCCACGGGCTTTCAGCGCCTCTTCCCCAATCTTCCGGCAGCCGATTTTTCGACCGAAGATCTGATGCGCCTCGCCACCGGCGACGGTAAAGACCTAACCGGTATGACGGCCGAACCCGAGGTAGTCGAAAATGCTGACGGAACTCCGCGCCGCAATAAGGAAGGCCATCTGCTCATCACCGCGACGGCGGAAGATGAGCAAGACGACGAAGAGAATTTCGGCATTGCATCGGGATACACCTATCTCGGCCAGTTCATTGATCATGATCTGACGCTGAACCCGAACAATGCTTTTGGCGCTGACGTCAATACCCCGCGCGATCCTAACTTACGCACGGCCTGGTTCGATCTCGACAGCCTGTACGGGCGCGGCCCCGCCGATCAGCCTTATCTCTTTGCCGCCGATGGCCGCACGCTGCTAACGGGGAGGAAGCTTACCGAAGCGGGGGCACCGTCCAACTGTACCGATCTGCCGCGCCTCAATGGCCGCGCGCTGATCGGCGACAAGCGGAACGATGAGAATGTCATCGTCAGCCAGTTGCACTCGGCCTTCGTCGCCTTCCACAATCAGGTCGCTAAAGAGCGCACGCATTTAGCGTTTCGCGACCTCGCGCGGGAAGTGGCCTGGCATTATCAGTGGATTGTGCTCACCGATTTCCTGCCGCGCATCGTTGGTGCGCCGATGATGCAGATGCTGCTGCCCGATTTTGGCACCAAGGATCTTGCGGGCAGTGGTCGCGCCAACCGCAGCTTCACCAAGGACCTGCGCCCCGGCGAAATGCCGCTGGAGTTTGCAGGGGCCGCCTACCGCTTCGGTCATTCGATGATCCGCCCGGCCTATCGGATCAATACCCGCCTCAAGCCAACGGCCCAGGAGCAGAAGGAAAACCCGGCCCTGGCCGGACGCCGCCTCATCTTCGCCGCCTCGCAAACCTCGGGCCTGAATGGCTTCCGCGAGTATCCGCAAGAATGGGCCATCGACTGGTCGCTTTACTTCGAAACCGAGCGCCCGCTGACCTTCGACCGGATCAAAGACGGGCCGACGCGCGTGCAGGCCGCCTATAAGTTCGATACCGCGCTGGTGAACCCGCTCGCCTTCCTGCCGGAATTCTCGCAAAGCCGCCCGGACGGCCATTTCGCCCGCGACGGCAATGGCCAGCCGCTGGCCCAGCCGGGGAAAATCTCTAGCCTCGCCCTGCGCAATCTACTGCGCGGGTCCCAGCAGGGGCTTCCCTCCGGTCAGGCCGTCGCCCGCGCGATGGGGCTCGATCCGCTGTCGGACAAAGACCTGCGCATCGGCAAAGCCACCTGCGAGGATATGGACGAAAACCGCGCAATTACGGCCTATGGCGACAGTTTCAAAGGCAATGCCCCGCTCTGGGTCTATGTCTTGGCCGAAGCACAAGCGCAGTGGGTTGCCAGGGTTAAGGCAATGAACGCGCCGGATGCGATCCGCGACGCGCAACCGTCGATCCTCGGGCCGGTCGGCGGACGGCTGGTGGCCGAAACGATCATTGCGCTGATGATGGGAGACGAAACCAGCCTGCTGCGCGCCGGGCGCGGCTGGCGGCCCGCGTATCAGGACAAGGGCGTTTTCACCATGCGCGAATTGCTCAAAGCCGCTGGGCGTGCTTAATCGGTAAGGGCGTTCACCGGGAGAGAAAGACAATGCGGGTATCGATTGCGCATAAAATCTTTCTCGCCTGGTTTTTGGTCAGTGCTGTCTTGATCATCCTCGTGACGGTGGCGATGCAGACGACGACGGGGCGGGGTTTTGCGGGCTACCTCAGCAAAGCCTCGCTGGATCGGATGGAATGGCTACCGTCGCGCCTGGAACAGCTTTATGCGCGCACGGGGGATTGGTCGGCGCTGCGGGATCAACCGGGGCTGTGGGAGCAGATTTTACGGGAAGGCTCGGCCCGGCGGCTCATCCCACCGCCGCCGCCCCGCCCCCCGCGCCCGCGCCGGGACGATGTGGCTGGCGGCGCACCGCCCCCGCCGCCGCCGCCACGGGGCGAAGATCGGCAAACGCCGCACCTCGCCTTACTCGACGCCCAAGGGCTTTTGATCGCCGGAAGCCCGGAGGAGATGGATCGCGCCGCCCGGCGTGTTTTGCACGTTCAGGGAAAGCCGGTTGGCGAATTGCTGCTGAAATCGGTCGATTTCCCCTCGGATGTGGAGCGGGCTTTTCTGGCCGACCGCGCGCGGGATGCGGCCTGGGTTGCAGGATTGGGGCTGTTGGTGTCGATGCTGCCCACCTATCTGCTGGTCCGGCATTTCACTCGGCCTATCGAAGCGATTGCCACCATAACGCGCCACTTGGCGACCGGAACCTATCAGGCGCGCTTGCCCACCAACCGTAGCGACGAGATCGGAGACATGATGCGCGCCGTCAATGGATTGGCGGAAGCCCTCGATCAGGCCGAAGCCACCCGCCGCCGCTGGATGGCCGACACGTCCCACGAGTTGCGCACGCCGCTGGCGGTTTTGCGCGCCCAGATCGAGGCAATTCAAGACGGGGTGCACGAGGCCAACCCGCGCACCATGGCCAATCTTCACGCCGAAGTGCTGCGCTTAGAAAAGCTCATCACCGATCTGCACGATCTTGCCCGCACCGATAGCACGGGGATGAGCCTTTATTGCGCCCCGCTTGATCCGCTGGAAGTGGTGCGGGAGGCGCTGACGGGTTTTGCACCAAAACTCGCCGCCCAAGCCCTCACTTTGGTCGATCAATGCCCGGAGGCTGCCACCGTGCGCGTTTCTGCCGATGCCGACCGGCTGCATCAACTGCTGACCAATTTGCTGGAAAATAGTTGCCGCTACACCGATAAGGGCGGCACAATCCGGCTGCGCCAACAGCTTTCCGCCGACCGCTGGACGCTGATCATCGACGATTCCGCCCCCAGCGTCGCCCCCGGCGATTTGCCCCATTTGTTCGACAGGTTCTTCCGCGCCGAAAGCTCGCGCAGCCGGGCGCGCGGTGGCTCCGGCCTGGGGCTTGCCATTTGTCGCGCGATTGCCGAAGCCCATGGCGGCACGCTCACCGCCGAAGCCTCCCCCTTAGGCGGGCTTGCGATGATCCTCTCGCTGCCGTCGCTGGAGCCGCCCCTGCTGGAGACCGAGCTATGAGCCAAGCGCATATTCTGATCGTCGATGACGAACCCGGTATTGCCGAGATCATCGGGGCCTATCTGGAGCGCGACGGGTTCGAAGCCTCCTGGCTCAGCACCGGGGCCGCCGTGCTGCCGTGGCTTTCGACCGTAAAGCCCGATCTGATTCTGCTCGATCTGATGTTGCCGGAAATCGACGGGATGACCCTGTGCCGCACCATTCGCACCACCAGTTCCGTTCCGATCATCATGGTCACGGCGCGGGTTGACGAGATCGACCGGCTCTTAGGGTTGGAGTTGGGGGCCGATGATTACATCTGCAAACCCTTCAGCCCGCGCGAAGTGGTGGCGCGCATCAAAGCCGTGCTGCGCCGCCAAGCCCCCGCCTCCGCCACCACCGCCGCGCCCGCCGATCAGGGCTTCGTGATCGATAGCGAGAAAATGAGCGCCAGCGTTAACGGCGTGCGCGTTGATCTAACGCCGACCGAATTCAAACTTCTGGCTGTGCTCGCCGCCCACCCCGGTAAAGTCTATTCCCGCGCGCAACTGCTCGATCATTTGAGCGATGGGTATAAGGACGTGTTTGACCGCAGCATCGATAGCCACATCAAGAACCTGCGCCGTAAACTGGCCGCCGCCGCGCCGGGGGTTGAGTTGGTGCAGTCGGTCTATGGCGTCGGCTACCGCTTCGAGCGGTCAGATTTGAGTTAGACCCGAGGGGTTGACCTCTCGGGTCGCCGGCATTGGGGTTAGCTGGTCGGAAAGGCGACCGCCCCCGGCTGCTTACCGGCAATCGGCGCGAAGGGCGTTCCGATGGAAAGTTGCTTCGGTTTTTGCGCACTCCACACCGTCGTTAGCGGTTGGCTATTGCCCGCCAGCGTCGGGGTGCCGTTCAAACTATAGGCTCCCGACGTTTCCGCCGTGGCAACCAGATCAACCGTATAGACGCTCTGGTAAATCACCGTGCTCTGGCCAGCGCTATCCGGCGCGCTAATGGTGATTGGGACATAGTTGAGACCATTCACGCCGTTGATCGTAACCGGAAGCGGCGCGTTATTGGGCTGATACGTCTGCCCGCCAATCGAGAGCGTGTAGGTGCTGGGCATAACGCCGCTGACATTCGCGCTCCAATTCAGCGTGATCTGGAACGGCAAGCTTCCGCTGGGTGCCGTCCAGGTGCCGCCCGCCCCGGCAGAGAGCGTCGCCGGGTAGGATTGAACCGGCTGGCTCGTTGGCCCCGTTCCGATAGCGGTCACGGTGAAGGTGTAAGCAAGCCCCGGCGTTAGATCGGTGAAGGTGCAACTGGTTCCCGAGGTCGTCGCCGGTGTTGCCGGTGGGCTCACGGCAACGTCATAGGTGGTAATGGTAAACCCCTCGGGCGGGGTCACGGCCGACCAATTGAGCGTCCAATTCCCCGAAGAGGGGTTCGTGAGCGCCAAGCCCTGGGGTTGGTCCAACCGCACGTCGGGCAGAATCGTCACCCGTAAGGTCGTCGCGGTCGGGGGCTGCGGAATATAGGGGCTCGGACGGCCACCCCGATCGCTGAACGGGAAGCCGTAAGAATCCGAGAAATTATAGAACACCGCCGCATAGGGGTTGTAGTACCCATCGTTGGTGGCGCGCGCCTCGGCAAAAGGATAGGGCGTCGGCGGCGGGCTATTGTACCAGGTGCTGCTATCGGTTCCGAAGGTTCCGCCCGGATAGCCGAAGTTCAACCCGGCGAGAATATCCCCGGCAATGGTGGCATAGGCGCTATTGGGAACATAGTTGGCCCAGTCCGTTGGTAAACCGGTCGGGGACTGCGACGAGGAGGATAGGGCGACCGAGAAAGCATCCGCCGGGGCGGCGTAAATATTCGTATCGAAGGATCCCGCCGGAAGCGCTACCGTTACGGTCAGATTGGTCGGCAGTTCTTGAGCGGTCGTGCCGGTGCTATCGGTATAGAGCCCATAGGGGTAGCCGCTCGTAGTGCCGGTCAGGGTTAGGGTAAACCCGTTCGCATTGTCGCTGGCGAAACTACCGCTATAGGTATAGGTCACGGCATTGGGGATTGGCGCAGGTGCCCCTACCCCGGCCGTCCCCGTGACCGTAAAACTCGTTCCCGCTGTCGCCAAGGCCGTCAGATACTCGAAAAAGCTGGGGTACGGGGCGGGAGAGCCAGTGTTCGAAGCAATCGTTCCCGGCCCCAGTACGCGGTAGAAATTCGACAGATCGACCGTGCTGCCCTGCAAGGGGGGCTGAAACGCCGTTCCCATGCTGGACGAAAGCGTGCTGAGGGTCGACAGCAGCGTTGTGGTCGAGGAATAGAAGGTCGCGGTTTCCAGAATCGTGCCGCTCGCGTCAATGAAATCGAATTGTAGCGGGATCCCGAAGAAATCGAGCGAGGTCAAATCGGCCCCCGACCCGGGATAGCCGAACTCCATCTTATCCCAGCGAAAATTTTCCTGGGTCGCGGTCGGCGCGGTGCCGCCCGAATAGGTGATAGCGGTGCCGAAGGAAATCAGCAACCGGCCCGAAACGATGGTATCCAGATCGAAGGAATAAATCGACAGCTTCGCCCCCGTCAGCGGCGATACGAACGATCCGTTGGTGCCGAGCGCGTTCAGCGCCGACGAGCTTGCCGAAGCGCCGCTCGCCTGAGGCAGATTGACGATTGCGGGTGTGACCTGCGACGAGCCCGATGGGAAGCCGATGCTTTCCCCCGTTAGGAGCAGATAGACGTCACTATCCGTCTGCCCACTGTCATTGATGATCTGAAAGGTTAAGCCGCTCGCCATGATTCCCGCGCACTCCACTATTTTAATGTTGATTAACATTTAAAGTTGAAAAATGATAAGTCATACTCTTTCAAAAAGAAAGAGATCGAATATGAACATTGAGCGCTGATATTAAGATGTCTTAATTTTCACTTCCCCTTCTCCCCCGAAAAGCGCTTAGGGTTTAGGGAAGCCTAAAAATGCCGCCAACCGTAGGACGATCATGAGCCGAACCCGCCATCTCGATGCCGTCGATCTCAGCGCCAAACTCGATAGCGCGAGCTATCAGAAGAAACTAGGGCGTCTGCAAGACAAGCTGATGCTGATCCAGCAAGCCTATCTTGGCACCCACGAGCGGGCGATGATCGTCTTCGAAGGCTGGGACGCGGCGGGCAAGGGTGGCACCATCCGCTGCCTGTCCAGCGTGCTCGATCCGCGCGGCTTCAAAGTGTGGCCGATTGCGGCCCCCACGCCCGCCGAACAGGCCAATCATTATCTACACCGCTTCTGGACGCGCTTACCGGCCTATGGGGAAATCTCGGTGTTCGACCGCTCCTGGTACGGGCGCGTGCTGGTGGAGCGGGTGGAAGGCTTTGCCAAACCTTCGGCGTGGCGACGGGCGTATGACGAGATCAATGCGTTCGAGGCGTTGCATGCCGCCGATGGCGCACGGATCCTTAAAATCTTCCTCCATGTCTCTGCCGACGTGCAGCGCGAGCGCTTCATTCGCCGTATCGAAGACCCGCTGAAGCGCTGGAAGCTGACCTACGAAGATATCCGCAATTGGCGGCAGCGCCCCGCCTATGAGGAAGCGATTGAGGAGATGCTGGAGCGTACCTCGACCAAAAATGCGCCCTGGCATGTGGTCTCGGCGAACGACAAGCAGCACGCCCGCGTCGAAAGCCTGAAGCTGATCGCCGATTGCCTCGGCAAAGGAATCGACACGAAACCGAAACCCGTTCCGGAGGAGCTTTACGCGGCGGCGCGCGAGCATTTGGGCATCACGCTCGGCACCCACGCCGGGCATTCGGGCAAAGCCCCCAAGCCTGAAAACGATCTATAGGGCGGTTGCCACCAAATCTTCGCGATAAATCCCGGTCCAGGCCACCCCATCGGGGCCGATATGGCCGCGATACATGCCCTCGCAGTTGAAGGGCAGCGCAAAACTGCCGTCGGCCCCGACCGCGACGAGGCCGCCCGCGCCGCCGATCTCGGCAAGATCGCCCATCACCACCTGGTCGGCGGCGGTGCGTAGGTCTTCGCCACGATGGCGCATGCGGGCGCTGAGTTCGTGGGCGGTGACGCGGCGCATGAAGCTTTCGCCGTGCCCCGTGCAGGAAACGGCGCAGGAAGCATTATCGGCAAAGGTGCCCGCGCCAAGAATAGGGGTATCGCCAATGCGCCCGGCCAGTTTCGCCGTGCGACCGCCGGTGGAGGTGGCCGCCGCCAGATTGCCCGCCGAATCGCGCGCCACCGCGCCCACGGTGCCATGCTTGCGGCTCTCGTCGCCATCATCCACCCCTTCCGCATTCAGGCGCAGGGTTTCGGCCAGCGCATCCCATCGCGCTTGCGTGAAGAAATAATCCTTATCCCCGAACGGCAACCCCGCTTCCTCGGCCAAGCGCGCGGCCGCCGCGCCCGACAGACACACATGTTCGGTGCGCTCCATCACCGCCCGCGCCACCAAAATCGGGTTCTTCGGGCCGAAGAGCATCGTCACCGCCCCCGCGCGCCAGTCCCGCCCATCCATCAGCGAGGCTTCCATCTCCTGCGTGCCCGCCGTGTTGAACACCGCGCCGCGCCCGGCGTTGAACAGAGGCTCATCCTCCAACACGCAAACCGACGCCGTCACCGCATCCAGCGCCAAACCGCCCGCCGCGAGAACGGCATAGCCCGCGTGTAACGCGCGCGCCAATCCGGCCCGATATTCCGCCGCGCGCGCTTCCGTCATCGTCGCGCGCAGAATGGTTCCGGCCCCGCCGTGCAGCGCGAGGGTGAAGGATGGGGACATGGAAACTCCGGCGCTTTAGGCGGGCGAGAGGGGGTAAACGGCGACGTTGGCGACAAGATCCGCCGTCGCCGCACCATAGGCCAGCATATGCGGCGCTTTGGAATGAACGGCGAGCGCTTCAGCGCTGTCCCATTTTTCGATCACCACGAACACATCCGGCCCCATCGCCGGCAGACCGGGAACGCCCGCATCAACCGTGGGGCCATACTCGATGCACCCCGCTTCGGCGAGAACCGTGGGCACAATGGCTTTAAACTGGGCCAGAACCTCGGCGCGCTTACCGGGTTTCGCGGTGACGATGGCGACGACATGCAGCATGGAACTCACTTTCCTGAAAAAACCCCGGCGAGCTTATACGGCTTTCCGCAGCCTGACAGGGGTCGATTTAAACGCCGGGGTATGACTGCGCGGATCGACGGCGCACCCCGTTAGAACATTGGCTTCCGGGTAATAGGCCATGACCGACCCGCGCGCGATATCGAAGGCGCGGACCGTGACGCCCGCCATAACGCCATGATCGGATTCGAGCACGGCGGAATCGCCATCCGCAAGCCCATGGGCGGCAATATCGTCGGCGTGCATCATCACGCTCATCCGGTCGAGCCCGCCCCGGTAGGAATCGGTGCGCTCGTAAATGATAGAGTTAAACTGACCTTCCGAGCGCACCGTGGTCAGCAACAGCCCGCTATCAACCGGTGGCAGCGGTTGGGTGACGAAGCGCGCTTTGCCCGAGGCAGTCTTGAAGCGCGGCGTGTGCAGAACGCGGCCCGTGATGTGGAATTCCTGCTTCGCGACATCGATATCAGCCAAGGCTTCCATCCCCGGAACGATTTTCGCAATCGCTTCCCGGATGGTTTTATGGGCCTTGAAGGCGGTGAAATCGACGGGGCTCTCCGGCAGCAGGCGCCGGGCTAGATCGCACAGAATATCGGTTTCGGGGCGAACGTCTTTTAGGCGCCGAATGCCGCCATCGGATAGGCGCACATAGTTGAACATCGATTCTTGCGTGGTCGGCTGCCACTCCTCATCGCGCGCCGTCACGGGCAGCACCAGCGCTTCGCTCTCATCATGGCCGTAAATATGGCCCTTGTTCAGCGTGGTGGTGAGGAACAGCTTGAAGCCGATCTTCGCCAGGGCTTCCGCCGAAAAGCGGCTGTTCGGGTTCGCTTCATAGAGGTTGCCACCCATGATGAGCGCCGCATCAATCTCGCCGCGATGGGCCGCTTGCATGCAGGCCATCGTATCCATGCCCTTCGTGGTGGGAAGCGTGACGCCCAGCGTTTCTTCCATCCGACGCAGCACATCCGCCGCCAGAACCGGCTTCACGCCAATCGTGCCGATACCTTGAACGTTGGAATGGCCGCGCAAGGGCAATAGCCCCGCCCCGATCCGGCCGATCTGCCCGCGCAACAGGGCGAGATTGGCGATATATTCGACATTTTCCACCCCGTGCAGATGATGGGTAATCCCCATGCCCCAGGCGATCACCGCCGATTTTGCCGCCGCGTAGAGGCGTGCCACCCGCGTGATGTCGGCCTGTAATAGGCCCGTGCGGCTTTCGATTTCGGCCCAGGGGGTCGCCGCGATGTCAGCGGCAAATTCGGTAAATCCGACGGTATAACCTGTAATAAATTCGACATTTTGCGCCGAAAATTCCAAAATCGCCTTTGAAAGCCCCTTCAAAACCGCCAAATCGGCCCCAATCCGGGGCTGAAGATAGTCGGAGGCGATCCAATCGCCGCCTTTTGCCATCGACTTCACGCTTTTCGGCAGGGCGAAACGTACCAACCCGGCTTCCTTCGCCGGGTTAATCATCACCACGGCCCCGCCCCGGTCGCGCACGCCTTTGAGCTTGTGAATGAAGCGCGGGTGATTGGACGAGGGGTTCGCGCCGATGACCAAAATAAAGTCGCAGCGGTCAAGATCCTCCATCTCCACCGTCGACGTGCCGGTACCAATTGTCGTCTCCAGCCCGACGCCGGTGGCCTGATGGCAGTAGTAGGAGCAATTATTAACGTTATTCGTGCCGTACAGCCGCGCGAGCAGGTGCAACACAAACCCGGCCTCGTTGGAGGAACGCCCGGAGGTATAGAAAAAACTCCGCGCCGGATCGGTCGCCCGAAAGCGCTGGGTAGCCAGATCAAGGGCAAACTCCCAGCTTACCGGCGCATAACGGTCAGTCCCGGCGGCCTTATAGATCGGAAACGCGAGGCGGCCCAAATGCTCCAACTCGTGCCCGTCCAACTCGCGCAATTCACTGAGCGAATGGGTGATGACCTCGGCGGGAATGCCGGGTTGAATGTCGGTCGATTGCGCCTGGATGGATTTATTGCAGACCGAGGGAAACTCCCCCGCCTCATTGGTCATGCCGCCCTTTTGGCCGCCCATGCCGAGCGCGCAGGCTTTGCAGGCGTTCTTCGCGGTGAGGGCCTTGGCGGTATTCTCGAGCCCCATCCGCGCTGCCGTTTTCAGCGCGTAGAGAACTTTCTTAGGGCCACCGCCGACAATCGCCTTCGTCATCCTATCCCTCCCTTTTTGAACACGCGCTTGCGAGCGACCCGCCCCCGATACTATGGCACACTCTGCCACAAGTATTAATTCGAACATCCTCTTAATTGAACCCATTCTATCTTAGTAACGCCCACGGGAACAATAATTTGCATGAAGAGTTATAAGGAGTGTTCGGCAGACTCTCCGTCTTAAGAACTCTACAAGACGAAAGGATTTCATCATGAGCAGCACGACCGATAAAATCAAAGGCGCGACTAACGAAGTCGTCGGTAAAACGAAGCAGGCCGTTGGGTCCGCCACCGATAATCCCAAGCTGCGCCTGGAAGGCGTGGTGCAGGAAGCCAAAGGCCAGACCCAACAGGCCGTCGGCCACGCCAAGGATGCCGTCAAAAAGGCCGTCGACAAAGCCTAACCGGCGCGGCCCATGCCCCCTAAGCGTCCACGCTTGGGGGGCTTTCTTTCCGGCTGACAACGGCGAACACGCAAAAGCCTGCGCAGGCCAGCGCGACAAAATAGGCAAGGCCATGGGTGAACCATTCCATGGCAAGCCCCGCGAGCATCGGCCCGAGCAGCGCCCCGCCGCCCCACATAAGCCCCATCGCCGCGTAGATGCCGACAAGCTCCGATCCTTGGAACCGGCTGCCGACAATCGTCAGCATCAGCGTGTAGACGCCAACGAAGGTCCCGCCCCAAGCGAACAACAGCGCATAGGTCAGCCAGGGCGTGCCCAGAACGAGCGGCCAGGCCAGTGCACCCAGGGCCGAGAGCGCCGCCAGCGTCACCGCCAATCGGAACCGATCAACTTTATCGCCGAGCCAGCCGATGGGCAGTTGCAAGAGAATCGCGCCGATCATCATGCACGACATAAGGCGCGGCGCCTCGTCGCTCGTCCAACCAAGGTTGACCGCATAGAGCGCGAGGAACGATAGGCCCGCCGTTTCAATCGCCGCATTCAGCACCGTTGCCGAAATCGCCAGCGGCGCTAAGCGCATGAACCGCAAGGGGCTACCCTTGGCGGGGCCTTCGAAAATCGGGGCCGCTACCTTCGGGGAGGCGACGAAGGCCGCCGCCGCCAGCGTAATCGCCGCGCCAATGACGTAGGGGGTGAAGCCGGTATGGCCGACCAGCGATAGGATTATCGGCCCCAGGGCGAAACCAATGGACAGGGAAGCGGTATAAACCGCCATCGACCGCGCCCGCGTTTCTTCGGAACTCAGGCTATTCGTCCAAGTTTCGGACAAAACGAAGAGAATTTCCGACGAAGCCCCCAACAGCACGCGCAGCACAAACCACAGCCACAGGAACGGCAGGGCTGGAAAGGCGACCAGCACCGCCGCCGCCAGCAGCAGTGCCAGAATCACGAGCCGCCTTAGCCCTACGCGCGCCACGATCTTCGGCAAGACCATCGCGGTGAGCAGAACCCCCACCGCGTGCATGGCGACATTCGCCCCGATCAGGCTTTCGCTATGCCCCCGCCCCGCCAGATCGAGCGCGATCAACGCCGCACTGAGGCTGTAGGACAGGCCGAACATCATCGCCGTGGCGATCACGGCGGCGCGCGACAGCAGAGCCGATCCTGATTGAGAAGCATCGCTCACGCGGGCACCGCCGTTTCCATTTGACCCTCTCTAGAGAAATTTTTCCCGAATATTCGTGGAGCTTTCCGTGCCGATCTTATCGAAATGCAGCGCCAAAAACTGCTTGGCCTTTCGCCGCCCGATATCGTGAAGATAGGTCAGAAACTCCCAATCGGGGTTGAGTTTCGACGAGACGCTGAACTGGGCCAATTCGCTTTCGGCATCAATCGTATGGATATTGATGCGGGCGTATTTTTGGGGGTTAAGCTCGCCATTATCCAACAGGTCGCTAACAAACTGAATGGCGCGCATTTCCCGCATCAAACTGGAATTGAAGGACAGCGTATTGATCCGGTCGAGAATACCGCGCGCGGTGCGGGGGACGTCGGGAATATTGATCGGATTGATCTGCACGATCAAAATATCGTTACTGCCGCCGGCGTAAATCAGCGGATAAATCGGCGGATTGCCCGAATAGCCACCGTCCCAGAAATACTCATGGTCGATTTCGACGGCCTGGAACAGGAACGGCAGGCAGGCCGACGCCATGATCGATTGCGGCGTCAGTTCGTGCTGGTCGAAAATCCGTAAGCGCCCGTTCAGCACATTCGTTGCAGCGATAAAGAGTTTACACACATCCGCCCCACCGCGCACCGCGTCGAAATCGACGACATCGGCAATCAGATCTTGGAGCGGGTTCATATTCTTCGGGTTCATCTCATAGGGCGAAAACACGCGCGACAGAGCGTCGTAAATGCCCCAGAGCGGCGAATATTCCATATTCCCGCGCGAAAAATGCTTATCGAGCGGCGTTGGTTGCAATGGGCCGTTCTTACCGGCGTCGGAAGCTTTCTTCCAAAACCGATGCAGCAGCTCGCGCGCCTTATCCGGCCCGCCGGTGATGAGACCGCAGGCGGTCATCGTCGCATTCATCGCCCCGGCGCTGGCCCCAACCAGGGCTTCGATCTCGATGCGGCCATCTTCCAGCAACGCATCGATCACGCCCCAAGCGTATGCCCCGTGCGAGCCGCCGCCTTGCAGGGCGAGCTTAATCTTCTTTTTGCCAGACGCGGCATTCGCAACGCTCATTCATGCTCTCCAGATTAAGCTTGAGGCGGCTCGGCGGGCGGATCGACCCGATGCAGCCAGATGTCATGACGGGGCAGGAAGGCCCGCGTCGGCTCGGCCCGCAAGGTCGCGTAAACGGCGCGGCTGAGGTGCCCGCGCAAAACGACCAGACGGGCAAAATCGTCGATAAAGAAATAAAGCCGCCAAATCACAACATCGGGCTTCATTTCATGCATCAAAATAATCGGCGCGGGATCGGTTAGAACGCCGCTAACGCTCGCCGCCGCCGCGCGGAGTGCCGCCTCCACCTGAGCATCGTCGAACCCATAGGTCAGCGGTATTTCGACATTCGCCAGATGCAGTTTGCTCGGCAGCGCGTGATTGATTAGGCGGGAGCGCGCGACCATTCCGTTGGGAATAATCATCTCATCGCCGGTCCGGGTGCGGACAT
Organism: Elstera sp.; assembly: GCF_044372965.1. Classification (NCBI taxonomy): domain Bacteria; kingdom Pseudomonadati; phylum Pseudomonadota; class Alphaproteobacteria; order Rhodospirillales; family Rhodospirillaceae; genus Elstera; species Elstera sp. The sequence goes on from NZ_JBILQX010000066.1 coordinate 15,930, forward strand.
GGGTGGCGCGCCAGTTGGTGATGAGAACGAAGCCTTGAATACCCCCATCCAGGGTAATCCAATCGCCTGCCTTAAAGGGGCGCTCCAAATTCAGCGCCAATCCGGCAAAAAGATCGCCCAAAGTGTTCTGAAGGGCCAAGCCCAGAACAATCACAAGAATCCCGGAGGTCGCGAAGAGGCCCGTCACGGGTTGCTTGAAGATATGAACGGCAATCACGCCGGTAAAAATAATATAGATTATGATGTTCAGCATATCGGTCAGCAGCTTGCGCTGCCGCGGCATTCCGCCGGTGCCTCCGCCAAAAATCCGCGACCAGAGGAAAAGCTCTAAACCGACCGTGATCGCCCACGCAAGCGCGTACCACCAGCCGATAGCGAGCCCATCAATTACCCACCCCGGTAGAACCGATGACGGTAGAAATCCGGCATATCCCCCAAGATCGTCCGGGCGCAAAATGGCGAGCGCCACCAAAACCAAAACAGCAATTGATCGTAAAAACCGCTTCGATTCGTTTTTCATCGATCAATGCTTCGCCTAAAATGAACGAGCGCAGGATAGATTGACCGCACCCTTGTGTAAAGTCAGGGGCTAAAATAAATAGATTAAGAAAATATGATGCGCATTTTATAGTTTAGCGCACTAGCGAATCGCATCGGCAAGGTTGGCGACCGTTGCACCCGCTAGCGCGCACAAATGATCCTAACGCCCCTTCACTTTGCGCCAGGCGGCAAAATCGATCTTTGACTGCTCTTCCGTAGGGGGATACAGGCCAAGAATCGAGCGACCGCCTAAAACTTGTTCCGTTACGAAATCTTCGAAGGCCGTCATCTCCACGGCTTCATCGGCAATCTCATCGGCCAGATGCGCCGGAATGACGATGACGCCTTCGCCGTCGCCCACCACCACATCGCCCGGAAACACCGCCACGTCGCCGCAGCCAATCGGCACGTTAATGTCGAGCGCCTGATGGTGGGTGAGGTTAGTGGGGGCCGAGGGGCGGTTGTGGTAGGCCGGAATATCAAGCTCAGCAATTTCCGGGCTATCGCGGAAGCCGCCATCGGTGACGACCCCGGCGACGCCGCGCACCATGAGGCGGCTGACGAGGATCGAGCCTGCCGACGCGGCGCGCGCGTCTTTCCGGCTATCGATGACGAACACCGCACCCGGCGGGCATTCTTCCACGGCCTTGCGCTGCGGATGGGCGCGGTCTTGGAACACGCTGAGCGGGTTCAGATCCTCGCGCGCCGGAATGTAGCGCAGGGTAAAGGCCTCGCCGACCATCACCTTGCCCTTGGCTTTCAGCGGGCGAACATCCTGAATGAATTGATTGCGCAGGCCGCGTTTGAACAAAGCGGTGCAGAGCGTGGCGGTGCTGACGGTCGCCAGCTTGGCGCGAGTGGCGTCGGATAACATCGGAAAAACCTCCAAACCTCAAAAAATGACGGGTTCCGGCACGGGTGCGCCGAAGTCAGTTTGCAGAAAGTCGAAATCACAGCCCTGATCGGCCTGGGTGATGTGCCGGGAGAACATCCAGCCGTAGCCCCGCTCGTAGCGCGGCG
>NZ_JBILQX010000067.1:0-17411 GCF_044372965.1 Elstera sp.
CCGGCGAACCATTCCGCACCACGCCGCAGGATCGTCGGCACAACGGCAATCGATTCGACGTTGTTCACCGTGGTCGGCAGACCATAGAGGCCCGCGCCCGCCGGGAACGGCGGCTTCAAGCGCGGCTGACCCTTGCGGCCTTCCAGCGATTCGATCAGCGCCGTTTCTTCGCCGCAGATGTAAGCGCCCGCGCCGCGATGGACGTAGAGATCGAAATCCCAGCCCGAGCCGCACGCATTCTTGCCGATCAACCCGGCGGCATAGGCTTCCTCAATCGCGCGCTCAAGGTTATTCCCCTCAAGCCAAAACTCGCCGCGAATGTAGATGTAGCAAGCCTTCGCCCCAATGGCGAAAGACGCGATCAAGCAACCTTCGATCAGCTTATGCGGATCATGGCGCATAATTTCGCGGTCTTTGCAGGTGCCCGGCTCGCCCTCATCGGCATTGACGACGAGATAGTGCTGACGATCCGAGGCTTTGGGCATGAAAGACCATTTCATGCCCGTCGAGAAACCTGCCCCGCCGCGCCCGCGCAGGCCCGACTTTTTGGTTTCGTCGATAATCCACTCACGGCCCTTCTCCAGAATGGCTTTAGTGCCATCCCAATCGCCGCGCGCTTGCGCCCCGGCGAGGCCGAAATCTTGGATACCGTAGAGATTGGTGAAAATCCGGTCCTGGTCGCGCAACATTACGAGGGCTCCTTCTTACCGGCGGGAAGATCGGTCAGCGACGTGAGGCCGCCCAGCGGCGCCGCGCGGATTCGGCCATTCTGCGGCCCCGTCGCGGGCTTCTGCCCGGCCTTCAAGGCTTGCAGCACGTTGGCGGTGCTGGCTTCGTCGAGATCTTCATAGAAATCATCGTTGATCTGCACCATTGGCGCGTTCACGCAGGCCCCGAGGCATTCGACTTCGATCAAGGTGAACTGGCCGTCTGCCGTGGTTTCCCCAAGATCGATGCCGAGTTCCTTTTTGCAGGCGTGGACCACTTGGTCCGAGCCGCGCAACCAGCAGGGCGTCGTCGTGCAAACCTGCACGAAATGCTTCCCGACGGGCTTCAAGTTGAACATCGTGTAGAAGCTGGCGACTTCATACACGCGCATCGGCGGCATTTCGAGCACCTTGGCCACGTGATCCATCGCCACGCGCGGCAACCAGCCCCCGGCTTGGCGTTGCGCCAAATCCAGCAGCGGAATAACGGCGCTGGCTTCGCGGCCCGCCGGATATTTCGCAATCAGCTTTTTCGCGGTCGCTTGGTTTTCCGGCGAGAAGGTGAACTCGGTCGGCTCATGCATATGGGCGGGAAGAGAAGCGCTGCTCATCGATCAATCTCACCAAAAACGATATCCAGCGAGCCGATAATCGCAACCGCATCGGCCAGCATGTGCCCCTTGGAGAGGAAATCCATCGCCTGAAGGAAGGCGAACCCCGGCGCGCGGATTTTGCAGCGATAGGGCTTATTCGTGCCATCGGCGATCAAATACACGCCAAACTCACCCTTCGGGGCTTCGACCGCCGCATAGGTTTGCCCGGCGGGCACATGATAGCCTTCGGTATAGAGCTTGAAGTGATGGATGAGGGCTTCCATCGACTGTTTCATCGCGCCCCGGCTGGGCGGCGCAATCTTACCGTCGGTGGTCATCACCGGGCCGTCGGGAATGCGCGCGATGCACTGTTTGATCAGGCGTAGCGACTGCTTCATTTCCTCGATACGGACAAGATAGCGATCATAGCAGTCGCCATTCTTGCCAATGGGAATATCGAAATCGAGTTCGCCATAGACTTCATAGGGCTGGCTCTTGCGCAGATCCCAGGCAATCCCCGAAGCACGCAGCACCGGCCCGGTCATGCCCCAGGCGTAGCATTCATCCGCCGTAATCACGCCGATATCGACTGTGCGCTGCTTGAAGATGCGGTTGTTGGTCAACAGCCCTTCGATATCGTCCAGCAGCGCGGGCATGTGATCGACCCACGCGCCAATATCATCCAGCAAGCCGGCCGGAATATCCTGATGCACGCCGCCGACGCGGAAATAATTGGCGTGCAGGCGCGCGCCGCAGGCCCGCTCGTAGAACTCCATCACCTTTTCCCGTTCCTCGAAAGCCCAGAGGATCGGGGTTAGCGCACCCACGTCGAGCGCGTAGGTGGTGAGGTTCAGCAGATGGTTGCCAATACGGCCGATTTCATTGAACAGCACGCGGATGTACTGGGCGCGTTTCGGAATGTCGATGCCCAGCAGCTTTTCGGTCGCCAGCGCAAACGCGTGTTCCTGGTTCATCGGGGCTACGTAATCGAGCCGGTCGAAATAGGGCAGCGCCTGGGTGTAGGTCTTATATTCGATCAGCTTTTCAGTGCCGCGATGCAGCAGGCCGATGTGCGGATCGGCGCGTTCGACGACTTCGCCATCCATTTCCAGAACGAGGCGGAGCACCCCGTGAGCCGCAGGATGCTGCGGCCCGAAGTTCATGGTGTAATTTTCGATCTTAACGTCAGCCATGCCCCGCTCCCCCTAACCGTTCTGCGTGGCCTTCTCGTCGCCCGGCAGTAAGGGGCGCGTCGGCGTCATCCCTTCCCACGGCGACAAGAAGTCGAAGCTACGGAAATCCTGCGTCAGTTTCACCGGCTCGTAGACGACGCGCTTTTGCTCTTCGTCGTAGCGCAGTTCGACATAGCCCGTGAGCGGGAAGTCTTTGCGTAACGGATGCCCCTCGAACCCGTAATCGGTGAGGATGCGGCGCAGGTCCGGGTGCCCGGCGAAGAAAATACCGTACATGTCCCAGGCCTCGCGCTCGTACCAGCCGGCGGAGGGCCAGAGGCCGGTTGCCGAAGGAACGGCGGTCGCATCATCCACGGCCAAGCGCACGCGCACGCGGCGGTTCGTCTTCAGGCTGAGCAGGTGATAGACCACATCGAAGCGCAGGTCGCGTTCCGGGAAATCCACCCCGCAAATGTCCACGCAAGATTTAAACAGGCAGGCGGGATCGTCGCGCAAAAACGCTAGCAGGGTTAAAACCCCGTCCGGCGTGGTGCTCAGCGTTAGCTCGCCCCCCGCAAGATCAACCGCGCTAACGGCAGCGCTGCAATGTTGCCCAACATGCGCGCCGAACTGTTCCAGTGTTTCGACCATTCGAACCCATCCGTATGAAAGCTTTGCGCTTCATTTATTGACCCTAGCAGTGGATTATCCCCGCCAGGACAAGGCTTTATCGCGTAAAGCTACGCGTCCGCTTAATCTTTTTCTGCAGTTGCAGAATGCCATAGAGCAAGGCTTCGGCCGTCGGCGGGCACCCCGGAACATAGATATCGACCGGAACGATCCGATCGCACCCGCGCACGACTGAATAGGAATAATGGTAGTAGCCGCCACCATTGGCGCAGGATCCCATCGAGATCACCCAGCGCGGTTCGGCCATCTGGTCGTACACTTTGCGCAAGGCCGGGGCCATTTTGTTGGTCAGCGTACCCGCGACGATCATCACATCGGACTGGCGCGGGCTGGGCCGGAAGACAATACCGAAACGGTCAAGATCATAACGGCTACAGCCGGTGTGGATCATCTCGACGGCACAGCAGGCGAGCCCGAAGGTCATCGGCCAGAGCGAGCCCGTGCGCGCCCAGGCGACTAGCTTATCGAACTGGGCAACGACGAAGCCCTTATCCTCAAGCTCATGGGTGACATTGCCCAGTAGGAGATCTTGATCGGCGCCCGGCGCCAGAACATCGATCTCTTTGCGGGGTTGCGGAACCATCACTCCCATTCCAGAGCCCCCTTCTTCCATTCGTAAATGAAGCCAACGGTGAGAACGCCGAGGAAGGTCATCATCGACCAGAACCCGTAGCTCCCAATATCCTTCAAGGAGATAGCCCAGGGAAACAGGAAGGCAATTTCCAGATCGAAAATGATGAAGAGAATGGCAACGAGGTAAAAGCGCACGTCAAACTTGCTGCGCGCATCATCGAACGCCTCAAAGCCGCACTCGTAGGCGGAGACTTTTTCCGGATCTGGGTTTTGCGCCGCAACAAGGCGCGAGGCGATCAGCATCACGGCCGTCAGGCCAATGGCGATGCCCAGGAACACCATGATCGGTAAATATTCGGCGAGCAGTGCATTCATTTTACAAAGACCCCCTCCGTTCCTCGGGAACGGCGCGGCTATACCCCCCTTCGGCGCAGGGTGCAAGGCAATATCCAAACCCTCGGCTTGGCTTGCCCGCACTGCGGGAGGCGACGGCGCCACTATAGGCATGGCTCCCGCCTGTGAAAAGCCCTCGTGCAGCAATTGCGGCAAAAAAGCGGCCTGCCCCGGCAAGGATCACAGGGTTCGGCAAGGGATTGGCAGAAAACAAAAAACCGCCTCCGGGAGGGAGGCGGTTTTTTTGATGGCGGGAGTGACGGGGCTCGAACCCGCGACCTTCGGCGTGACAGGCCGACGCTCTAACCAACTGAGCTACACCCCCACAGGAAACCTTGTGAAGGACTTGTTGAATGGCGGGAGTGACGGGGCTCGAACCCGCGACCTCCGGCGTGACAGGCCGGCGCTCTAACCAACTGAGCTACACCCCCACGCAGCAAGTGGAGGGGTTGATACGATCCAGCGGGGGCAGTGTCAAGCGCTCAAAATCGCAAAAGGTAGCATCCCTGGATAAGTTTTTTAAACACAGCCCCTTCAGGCGCAAGAAAGCGCCAAGAGCTTCAGGGCTCCCAAAAACAAAAACCCCGGCCTAAGGGCCAGGGCTTTGAAATTTGTCTCCCAAAAAGGAAGATAATGGTGGGCGGTGAGGGGATTGAACCCCCGACCCTCTCGGTGTAAACGAGACGCTCTACCGCTGAGCTAACCGCCCATCGCGCACTAACGGCGCTTTGTCTGCTGTCGAATACTCAATTCTGCCTTAAATAGTCAAGGGCTACCCATGGGGTAGCCCTTACTATTTTTGCAGAATGCGCGCGCTATTCGTTAACGGCGTCGCGCAACCCCTTACCAGCCTTAAACTTGGGCTGCTTCGAGGCTGAGATTTGAATCTTTTCCCCGGTGCGCGGATTACGGCCTTCACTTGCCGCCCGTTCGGACACGGCAAAGGTACCGAAACCAACCAGGCGAACTTCATCCCCGGCTTTCAGGGCACCCGTAATGGCATCGAACACGGCGTCGATCGCTTTCGCGGAATCTTGTTTAGACAAACCAGTAGCTTCTGCGACCGAAGCGACGAGATCGTTTTTATTCACGTTGAGCCCCCTCATCAGGACGGTTCGATATTGTCCCAAGCCGCCAACCTAGCGACCCAGGATTAAGGCAAATCGTTGGCGGACTTTAGACTGCGTTCCTGCGGTCCGTCAATGGGTGGAAATCGGTGAAACCCCTGTAAAAGTGAGAAAAACGCGCCCGACGAGGGGTTTTCGCGGGCGCGTTCTGTGACAAATTGCAGTTCGGGTTAACAATGATGCTTAATGGGCAATCATTCCCGTCGCAGCGGGCACATCCGCCTTGGGCGGCGTGGCCGGTACTTCTTCTTCTGCCGGGAGCGGAATAGGAACACTCACGAGCGCCCGCTCCAGCACCTGTTCCACGGTCGAGACGGGGATGATCTCCAACCCCTTCTTTACGTTATCGGGAATTTCGGCCAGATCTTTCGCATTATCCTGCGGAATCAGAACGATTTTAAGGCCGCCCCGCAGTGCCGCCAGCAGCTTTTCCTTCAAGCCGCCGATGGGAAGCACCCGGCCGCGCAGCGTTACTTCGCCCGTCATCGCCACATCTTTGCGTATGGGAATGCCGGTGAGCACCGAGACGATCGAAGTGACCATCGCAATCCCGGCCGACGGGCCATCCTTCGGCGTCGCCCCTTCCGGGACGTGCACATGGATATCGCGTTTTTCCAGCACGGTTTGCTTGATGCCATAGGCGGCAGCGCGCGATTTCACGAAGCTTTCGGCGGCTTGCACCGACTCCTTCATCACGTCGCCCAGTTTGCCGGTGGCGATGACCTTGCCCTTGCCCGGCAGCGTAACCGATTCGATGGTTAGCAACTCGCCGCCCACTTCGGTCCAGGCCAGACCGGTGATAACGCCGACCTGATCTTCGCCCTCGGCTTCGCCGTAGCGGAAGCGCTTGATGCCTGCGTATTTTTCCAGATTGCGCCGGGTAATATGGAGCGATTTGGTTTTGCCCAGCAGGATTTCCTTCACGGATTTCCGCGCGAGGCTAAACAATTCGCGCTCCATGCTACGCACCCCAGCTTCCCGGGTGTAGTAGCGGACGAGATCGCGCAAGGCTTCATCGGATACCGACCATTCTTCCTTCTTCAACCCATGATCCTTCATGGCCTTCGGAAGCAAGTGACGGCGGCAGATCTCGATCTTCTCATCCTCGGTGTACCCAGGGATGCGGATGATCTCCATACGGTCCAGCAGCGGCTGCGGCATGCGCAGGCTGTTGGCCGTGGTGACGAACATCACGTCCGACAGATCGTAATCGACTTCCAGGTAATGATCGCTGAAGGTCGAATTCTGTTCGGGGTCCAGCACTTCGAGCAGGGCCGAGGCCGGGTCGCCGCGCCAGTCCGAGCCCATCTTGTCTACTTCATCAAGAAGGAACAGCGGGTTCGACGTTTTCGCCTTCTTCATCCCCTGCACAATCTTGCCGGGCATGGAGCCGATGTAGGTGCGGCGATGGCCACGGATTTCGGACTCGTCGCGAACACCGCCCAAGGCCATGCGCACGAAGTTCCGACCGGTTGCCTTGGCGATGGATTTACCAAGCGAGGTTTTCCCCACGCCGGGAGGGCCGACGAGGCAGAGAATCGGGCCTTTGATCTTGGCGATGCGCAATTGCACAGCGAGATATTCGACGATGCGCTCTTTGACCTTATCCAGACCGTAATGGTCCGTATCCAGCACTTTTTGCGCTTCCTTCAGGTCGCGCTTCACGCGGGAGCGCTGCTTCCAAGGAATCGTCAAGATCCAGTCGAGGTAATTGCGCACGACGGTCGATTCGGCGGACATGGGCGACATGGAGCGCAGCTTTTTAAGCTCCGCCATCGCCTTATCACGCGCTTCGACCGAAAGCTTCACCTTCTTGATGCGCTCTTCGAACTCGGCGGCCTCATCGCGACCATCCTCGCCCTCGCCCAGTTCTTTCTGGATCGCCTTGAGCTGCTCGTTCAGGTAATACTCGCGCTGAGTTTTCTCCATCTGCCGCTTGACGCGGTTGCGGATGCGCTTTTCGACCTGCAGAACGCCGATCTCGCCTTCCATGAAGCCATAGATCCGTTCCAGCCGCTCGGTGAGCGACGTGAGTTCCAGCAGTTGCTGCTTTTCGGGGATCTTCAGCGCCAGATGCGAGGCGATGGTATCGGCCAGCTTGCTCGGCTCTTCGATCTGATTGACCGAGACCAGCACTTCCGGCGGAATTTTTTTGTTGAGCTTCAGATATTGCTCGAACTGCCCCACCACCGCGCGCCCAAGGGCTTCGATTTCCGGGGTTTCATCTTCGGTCTCAGTCACCGGATGGGCGACCGCTTGGAAGAAGTCGGCATTCTCGGTAAAGCTGTCGATGCGGGCGCGCGATACGCCCTCCACCAGCACTTTTACCGTTTTATCCGGCAGTTTCAGCAATTGCAGAACCGTGGCAACGGTTCCAATTTCATAGAGATCGGCGGCAGTCGGATCGTCTTGAGACGCATTTTTTTGCGTCACCAGAAGGATCTGCTTGTCCTCCCGCATCACATCTTCAAGCGCCCGAACGGATTTTTCGCGCCCTACAAAGAGCGGCACGATCATATGCGGGAAAACTACAATATCCCGCAAAGGAAGAACCGGGTATCGGGCCTCATGGGATTGGGTCATTCAACATTCACCCTAAACGGGTCCTGACACGCCAGGACTTTACAAGGTTAAGGTGGCACCCGGCGGGGCCGGGTTCAAGGGACTGTCATAATCGGGAGTATCCCCGATTACGCGCCAGCCCCCGTCTCCGCCTTCTTTTCGGCGTAGATGTAGAGCGGGGTTGCCCGACCCTCCACCACTTCCTTATTGATGACGATGCCGTCAACGTCGACATTGCCCGGCAGATCGAACATCGGCTCCAGCAGAATGCTTTCCATGATGGACCGCAGACCGCGCGCGCCGGTTTTCCGTTCGAGCGCCCGCCGCGCAACCGCCGATAGCGCGTCTTCGCTGAATTCCAGACGAACATCTTCCATATCGAAGAGCCGCTGATACTGTTTGAGCAGCGCATTCTTCGGCTTGGAGAGAATTTCCACCAGAGTGGCCTCGTCCAGATCATCCAGCGTCGCCACCACGGGCAAACGACCGATGAATTCCGGGATAAGGCCGAACTTCAGCAGATCTTCCGGTTCAACTTCGCGCAGGATTTGCCCCGTGCGCCGCTCGTCTGGCCCACGGACATCGGCGCCAAAGCCGATGGAGGTGCCTTTGGAGCGCTGACCGATAATCTTTTCAAGACCGGCAAAGGCCCCGCCGCAGATGAACAGAATATTGGTCGTATCCACTTGCAGGAATTCCTGCTGGGGATGCTTGCGCCCGCCCTGGGGCGGAACGGAAGCGACCGTGCCTTCCATAATCTTCAGCAGTGCCTGCTGCACGCCTTCGCCCGATACATCGCGCGTGATCGACGGATTGTCCGACTTGCGGGAAATCTTATCGACTTCATCGATGTAGACGATGCCGCGCTGCGCCCGTTCGACGTTATAATCGGCCGATTGCAGCAGCTTGAGAATGATGTTCTCGACGTCCTCACCCACGTAACCCGCTTCGGTTAGCGTGGTAGCGTCGGCCATCGTAAACGGCACGTCGAGAATGCGGGCCAGCGTTTGCGCCAGCAGCGTCTTCCCGCTCCCGGTCGGCCCGACCAGCAGAATATTCGACTTGGCAAGTTCCACGTCGTTATTCTTCTGGGCGTGCGCCAAGCGCTTGTAATGATTATGAACGGCAACCGACAGAACGCGCTTAGCGTGCTCCTGGCCAATAACATAATCGTCTAGCACACCGCGAATTTCGCGCGGCGTCGGCACCCCGTCCCGGCTTTTGACCAAGGTGGTCTTATGCTCTTCACGGATGATATCCATGCAGAGTTCGACGCATTCATCGCAGATGAACACTGTCGGTCCAGCGATCAGCTTGCGCACCTCATGCTGGCTCTTCCCGCAGAAGGAGCAATAAAGCGTATTCTTGCTGTCGCCGCTGCTTGCCCTGGTCATGCTAAACTCGCTTTCGCTCCCTCACCGCTCCTGCCGATCGACCGATCCCGCCCGAGTGCGCCCCGGCCTTTCGACGTCGAGAGGAGGATTTGCCATTGACAAAGCCATATTCCTCTTATCGTCCCGTCATTCAATATGAAGCGACGGCGGGGCGCAATCACCTTCTCGCAAGGTCGTACCGTCAAGACGCCTGCCCATCGCCCGTTTTGGGGCGAGCGGCAACGACTTGATCGATCAAGCCAAAGGTTTTGGCTTCTTCCGCGTCCATGAAATTGTCGCGTTCCATGGCCAGTTCAATCGTTTCCAGCGTTTGGCCGGTATGCTTGACGTAGATATCGTTCAGGCGTGCGCGGAGCTTTAGAATCTCGCGGGCTTGAATTTCGATATCGGTCGCCTGCCCCTGCGCGCCGCCCGAGGGCTGATGGACCATGATGCGAGCGTTAGGAAGCGCATAGCGCTTACCTTTCTCACCGGCGGCCAGCAACAGCGAGCCCATGCTAGCGGCTTGGCCTAGGCACATGGTGGTCACTTGCGGGCGGATGTACTGCATCGTGTCGTAGATCGACAGACCCGCCGAGACGTAGCCGCCCGGCGAGTTGATGTAGAAGCTGATTTCCTTGCTGGGATTTTCGGCTTCCAAAAACAGCAACTGCGCGCAAATCAAGCTGGCGACATGGTCATTGACCGGGCCGACCAGGAAAATGATGCGCTCTTTCAGCAGGCGGGAATAGATATCGAACGCGCGCTCGCCGCGAGCCGTTTGCTCGATCACCATCGGCACCAGCGTGTTCATCGTGAATTCGGTCGCGTCCCGCATGTATCCCTCTCAATCCGAACTAAGCGCCCCTCCAGAAACGAAAGGGCGGCCCTAGCCGCCCTTTCCCTGCCTTACTCGGCGTCAGCCTTCAGCAGTTCTTCGGGGGTTACGGTTTTATCCGTCACCTTGGCCGTGGTTAGAATATGGTCTACGACCTTGTCTTCGAAAATAGGGCCACGGATCTGCGTTATGGCATCCTGATTATTCGTGAAGAATTCAAGAACCTGACGCTCCTGACCCGGGTACTGGCGGGCAACATTGAAAATCGCGGCGCGCAGTTCCTGATCTTCGATCTGGATATTGTGCAAACGGCCGATTTCGGCCAGCAGCAACCCCAGACGAACCCGGCGATTGGCAATGCGCTTATACTCGTCGCGCACTTCCTCGTCCGACTTGCCTTCGAGCAGCGGATCATTTTCACCGGCAGCTTTGGCTTGTTCGAACTGGTTCCAGATCGCGTTGAATTCGGCCTCTTCCAGCGTCGGCGGTACGTCGAAGCTATGGGTGGTGTCGAGCTTATCGAGCAGCACGCGCTTGGCTTTCAAGCGACCGGCGGCGGCATATTCGCGCTCGATCTGGCCGCGAATGGCGGTCTTCAGCGCATCCAGGCTTTCAAGACCGAATGCCTTGGCGAAATCATCGGTCAGTTCAACCGTTTGCGGTTCGCGCAATTCTTTCACGGTCACGTCGAACGTTACCGCTTTGCCCTTCAGATTTTCAGCCTGATAGTCGGCCGGGAAGGTTACATTCAGAACCTTCTCGTCGCCCACTTTCGCGCCGATCAACTGATCTTCAAAGCCCGGAATGAACATGCCGGAGCCGAGCGTGAGATGGAAATCGGTGCCCGCACCGCCTTGGAAGGGCTCGCCCGCGTCTTTACCGACGAAATCGATCACCAGCGTATCGCCCGACTGGGCCGCACGATCTTCTTCCACCTTTTTGGTCGCGCGCGATTCGTTGCGCAGCTTATCCAAGCCCTTTTCCACGTCTTCATCGGCCACCGGCGCCGTCGGGCGCTCGATTTCCAGCGTGGCGAAATCGGCAACGGTGATTTCCGGAAGGATTTCAACGTCCATCGTGAATTGAACGCCCGATTCCAGCTCGAAGCTTTCCACATTCACCTTCGGTTGGAAGGCGGGGCGCAGGCCGCGCTCTTCAATCGCCTTCGACGAGGTTTGCTGAACGGTGGTTTCGAGAACTTCGCCCATCACCGAGCCGAGGTAGCGCTGACGCACGAGGTTCATCGGAACCTTGCCCGGACGGAAGCCCGGAACGCTGACTTTTTTTGCCAGTTCAGCCAGCTTTGCGTTCACCTGGGTTTCCAGGTAATCGGCCGGAACGGCAATTTTATATTGGCGCTTCAGGCCTTCGGCGAGGGTTTCAGTTACCTGCATGAACGGTGTTCCACTTATTCCTATTCGGCTCATCTCGACAGGTGCATCTTTGGTGAGCGAACTCCACTGCCCGAGGGAGTTCGCCCCGACGCACGCCGTATCGACATCGCGGGTTCAGGGCTGACCCAGCTAAACGGTTTCCCGCGGCCCGTCAAGGGACGCGCGCGCAACCCCGAAGCATTGCCGCCAAAAATTTGATGAAGATAAAGGTGGTGCGGGCGAAGGGACTTGAACCCCCACTCCTTGCGGAACTGGAACCTAAATCCAGCGCGTCTACCAATTCCACCACGCCCGCACAGCGGCGCGAAACATGCCTCTAAGCCTTGGCCCTGTCAATGGGGCGTAAAACAGAGGAACTCTACCTATGTGATTAATTAGGCTTTGCGGGCAAACGTCTCGCGGAAAGCGCTCAGCGCCAGCACGCGGTTTTCGCTATGGCGCGCCGCAGGTCCACAGCCCGAGCGCGGCTCGACCGTGAAGCGGTAATGAACGTGAGGAATGCCGCGCGAGTCCGTATCGACATAGATAACCTCGGCTTGGCCCGCGATTGAAACGAGTTCGCGTTGGCAAAAAATCGTCCCTGGCGCGATTTCGTTGGACGGTGCGCCGCCGAATAACCCTCGTCCGATCATAGCCGCTCTCCCGTCCTTGTCGTCCGCCCAAATGCGGTTTCGTCGTTGGCTAGGAGTACGTTACGACTGATTTATGGATTTGTCGCTTTAAAAAAAGCATCTAACCCTCATTCAGGAAGGGATTTTTCATAAAAATTGAGAAGAATATCAGGGAGTAACTCAATCAAATCCTCGGCGATCATTCCGGCATCGCGAAAGGCTGCCGCCGCGCTGGCGTGCAGCCAGACCGCCGCTTCAGCTGCTGCCCCGGCTGGGAACCCCTGTGCCAGCAAACCCACAATAAGCCCGGCCAAAACATCTCCTGATCCTGCCGTTGCAAGTGCCGGTAGGGCGTCTGCCTGCACACTCGTCAGGCCGTCCGGATGGGCGATGAGCGTATCAGGGCCTTTCAAGATAAGCGTTACCCCCAGCCAGCGCGCGGCGGCTTGGGCTTTCGCCAATCGTCCCGGCAGCGCTTCAATCGGCGTTCCGGCAAAAAGCCGTGAAAACTCACCTTCGTGAGGGGTTAGAATGCAGGGGCCGCTAAGGACACGGCGCAGAAACTCGGCTTCCCCCGCAAAGCTCGTTAGCGCGTCGGCGTCCAATACCAGCGGCTTCCCGGTCGCAGCGGCGGCCAAAACGGCGGCGCGCGTGGCGGGGCCACGGCCATTTCCAGGGCCGATTAAGAAGGCGGTCGCGCGCCGTTCCATGCAGGTTTCTGTCCAAGGGAGCGTCGAGATAAGCGTTCCAGGCCAATCGTTTAGGGGGTGTTCTGCAACTAATGAGACCAATCCCGCCCCCGCCCGCCGGGCCGCTCGGCTGGACAGAATGGCGGCACCGCTCATGCCACCCGCCGCCGGGTGCCCCGCGCGGATCATCGCCCAACCGCGCGTGAATTTATGGTCGTTGAGGCCGGGGGTTCGGAAGAAGCCTGACCAAAGAGCGGGATGATTGAGGCGGCAAGTGGGCCGGTCGGTCGGCAGGATCGCGGCGGGAATGCCAATATCACTTAGGCGAAGATCACCGCATAAGGCTTTGCCCGGCATAATAAAATGTCCCGGCTTAGAGCGGTGAAACGTGACCGTCAGCGCGGCCCGCGGAGCCCAATCGGGGACCTGCCCCGTGCTACCATCGAGCCCCGACGGAACATCGACCGCAACCAGCGGCACGGCGGTATGGCGCGCAAGCCAACGGCGGACGGGTGGCGGCAGCGGACGATTGAGACCGGCGCCGAAGAGCGCATCCACCAGCAGCGCCGCATCCCCTGCCGCCGGCCCGTCGCCCTCCCAGAGTGTCACCGGCCCCGTCCAACGCGCGGCGTGATCGGCAGCGGCCCCGGTGAGGCGCGCAGGCGGAACCAGCGATACCACACGAACCGGCCAGCCCCTCTCCGCCAGAACGCGCGCGGCGACCCAACCATCGCCGCCGTTATTGCCGGGGCCGCAGAGTACGAGAACCGGGCGTGGGCTCCAACGGTCGATAATCGCGTTCGCCACCGCCTCGCCAGCGCGGGCCATCAGAGTGCTCACCGGAATCCCCGCCGCCGCCGCTTTCGCATCCACCTGCGCCATTTGGGGGGCGGTATAAAGGTCGTGTGGCTCGAAAACGGTCAACTCAGGCCCTCCGCAAAAACCTATCGTCGCATGATGCGCCGAAATCTGCTTACCGCAATCATGGCGCACCCTAATTTTGCCGCGATGCGCCCGCAGAACAACGCCCGAGATAAGGAGATTAGACTTGGCCCTGCGGCATTGGATTTTTGCGCTATCGCTCACCCTTCCCGCGGGTGCCGCCCGCGCAGCCCCGCCCGAGGTGGATGCGCTGCTGGTACTGGCGGTCGATAGCTCGTCGAGCGTTGACCGGGCCGAGTTCGCCTTGCAGATGGAGGGGCTCGCGGCGGCATTCCGCGATACCGAGGTTCACGCCGCCATTGCCAGCGGCCCAAAACGCGCCGTTGCCATTGCGCTGATGGAATGGTCCGACCCAAGCTGGCAGCGCGTTGGGGTGCCGTGGCGCGTGGTGCGCAGCGCCGGAGACGCGCTGAAGCTCGCCGAGGAGATCGACACTACGCCGCGCCTCATCGACGGCGGCGGCACCGCTTTAGGCAATGCGCTGTCGGTCGCCGTCCGCATGATCCAAAGCGCGCCGTTTAAGACTGAGCGTAAGATTATCGATATTTCCGGCGACGGTGCGCAGAATCTCGGGCGGTCGCTTGCCCCCGTGCGCGCGGCGGCCCTGAAGGCTGGGATTACGCTGAACGGGCTCGCCATCGTCAATGAGGAGCCGGATTTAGAAGACTATTATCGCACGGCGCTTGTCGGCGGGCCGGAGTCCTTCGTGTTGCGCGCCGCCGATTATGCCGATTTTACGCAAGCCATCCGGCAAAAGCTGATTCGGGAGCTTTTGGTTCCGATCGCAAAAGCCCCGCAGCGCGCCCTTAGCGTGGCCGCCCTCGCGTCATTTGCGCCAGCAGAACGCCGGACAAGGTGAGAAGCCCGCCAATAAGATGATAGGTGTAGAGCGTTTCACCGAGGGCAAAGGTCGCAATCACCGCCGTGAAAATCGGCAAAAGGTTCATAAAGATGCTGCTACGATTCGCCCCGAGCCGCGCCACCGCCAACATCCATAAGATTGGCGCGAGAATCGAAATCGGCAGGGCCGAATAGAGAATGATCGGCACGGCCGCCATCGTCACCGGCAAGGTCGGCGTGATCAGATACAATGGCACGAGCACAAGAATCGCCGTCAAAATCTGAATATAAAGCGATGGCCATACCGGCACGGGTACCGCCCATCGCCGCAGCATCACACTGTAGAGAGCATAGCAAATCGCCCCGAACAGCATAATGGCGTCGCCCAGATGAAACCCGCCCGAAAGAATATTGAGCGGTTGCCCCTGCCCGATCAGCACCGACAGCCCCACCAGCGACAGCAGCCCACCCGCCGCTGTCGTCCACCCTGGCCTGTCGCCCAGCAGAATTGCGCTAAAGCCGAAGGTGATCAGCGGGACTAAGGACGCGATGATCCCCATGTTCGTCGCCGTCGTGGTTTGTGCGGCGTAATAAGCGCAGCCCTGGTAGAGGACCATCCCCAGCAGCCCAAGACCAGCGAGCTTGCCGATGTTCTGCCGGATAGCCGCCCGATGCTGCCAAAGCGCGCGAAAAACGAAGGGGAACAGCGCCAGAGCTGCCAAAACCCAGCGGTAGGCCATAATCGTTTCTGGATCGATCACCCCCACCGCCACCCGCATCACCACCGTATTGCCCGACCAGAGCAATACGGTGATCAGCGGAATGGCATAGTCGGTGGCGATTGCGCCTTTCACCGCCGCTAAGCCGAAACCGTTAAGTGCCGCTGTGCGCCAAGGCCCACGACTTCGCACGTAACGATCTGCCCTGGCTTCAGAAACACCGGCTCGGGCTTAATCCCCATGCCAACGCCGGGCGGCGTGCCGGTGACGATCAAATCGCCCGGCAGCAGCGTCATCATTTGGCTGAGATAGGCGATGATATGGGCGACGCCGAAAATCATCCGCGCCGTGGTGCCATTCTGATAGCGGTGCCCATCGACATCGCACCACAGGCTAAGGCCTTGCGGATCGGGAACCTCGTCGCGCGTGACCAACCAGGGGCCGACCGGGCAGAAGGTGTCGTGGCTCTTGCCCTTGGTCCATTGCCCGCCGCGTTCGGTTTGCAGATGGCGTTCCGACACATCATTGGTCGTGCAATAGCCCGCCACATAGTCGAGCGCCTCGGCCTCCGCGATATATTTCGCCCGGCGACCGATGACGACGCCCAGTTCAATTTCCCAGTCGGTCTTCAGCGAGCCACGCGGGATTTCGAGCGAATCGGTCGGCCCGCACAGCGACGAGGTGGCTTTTTGGAATACAATCGGCTCGGCGGGGGGCTTTAATCCGGCTTCCTCCGCGTGATCGGCGTAATTCAGACCGATGGCGATAATCTTGCCGGTTCCGGCAAAGGGCACGCCAAGGCGCGTTTCGGCGGGCACCACCGGCAGCGGCGCAAGATTAAGGCGGCGCAAAGCATCCAACCCGGAATCGGATAAAACCGAATGGCTGATATCGGGAATGACCGACGAGAGATCGCGAATTGCGCCGTTTTGATCCAAAATCCCCGGCTTTTCGCGCCCATCCAGGCCCCAGCGTACCAGCTTCATCCCGTCTCTCCTTTTTTAATAATCCGTCAACGATCTTGCGCAGCGCCTTGTGAACAGGAAAGATGCCCCACCCTTCCGTAACCACAAGGATTCCTGTGACTTTGGCCGAAACCGCCGCCCCGTTGGAAGATTTGCCCGCCCCGTCCCTCGGTCTGCCGCGTATTCGTGTGATGATCGTCAATTATAACGGTGGAAGCGACCTCGCCCGCTGCATTGCTGCCCTGCTTGCACAAAGCTTGCGCGATTTCGAAGCGGTGATTGTCGATAACGGCTCGATTGATGGCTCGCTGGAAGATTTGCCGAATGATCCACGGCTGACCATCCTGCGCATGGGAAAGAACCTAGGCTTCGCCGCCGGGAACAATCAGGCCGCCGCCGGGGCGGCTGCCCCCTGGCTCGTGATGTTGAATCCCGATGCTTTCCCCGCCTCCGACTGGCTGGAACTGCTGCTCGACGAAGCCGCGCTGCACGGCGAGTATGCCGCCTTCGGCTCGACCCAAGTGATGAGCGCCGATCCCAGCCGCGCCGATGGCTTGGGCGATTGCTTCTCCCCCTACGGTTTTGCTTGGCGCGGAGGCTGCCGCAAACCCCTGCCCGTACCCGTGCCCGCCGGAGAGAGTTTCGCCGCCTGCGCCGCCGCGATGATGATTCGCCGCGATTGGTTCGAGCGGCTCGGCGGCTTCGATGAGCGTTTCTTCTGTTATGGCGAAGATGTGGACCTCTGCTTCCGCCTGCGCCTTGCGGGCGGGCGCGTCTGGCAGTCCAACCGCGCGCGCGTCGAGCATGTCGGCAGCGCCGCGTCCGGCGGGGCGCATAGCGTGTTTTCGCTCTACCACGGCTACCGTAATCAGATATGGCTGATTGCCAAGAATATGCCGGGGCCGATCTTGGTGGTGACGCTGCTGACCTATCTGCCGCTGCTGCTGCTGCGCTGCTTGCTACTGAAAAAGCCGGGGGCGATTTGGGTCGTACTGAAGGCAACCTTCGACGGGTTCAAAGGCCTCAGGGCCTTCTGGCCGGACCGGCAGAAGCTCCAGGGTGAGCGCAAAGCCTCGACCTTGGCGATTGCGCGTATGTTGAGTTGGAGCCCGATGGCCCTGCTTCAGCGGCGGGCGAAGTTACTAAAGGGGTGAGGCCCATACGCTTGCAATAAATGCTAGCGCTCTCTATCCTCTGTATATGAACAACAAGCACCGGAAAAC
>NZ_JBILQX010000253.1:0-3926 GCF_044372965.1 Elstera sp.
ACCGGATCGTTGAAGCTTTCTCGGGGGATAGCGCCGCCGATGGGATTCTGATGACCGAGGACGGACGGTATGTGGGCTTCCTCAGCCCGCGCTCGCTGCTGAAGCTGGTGAATGAGTATAATCTAGCGGGCGCGCGGGATCAGAACCCGCTCAGCCGCCTGCCCGGCAATCAGCGTATTCAGGAATGGATCGACCGCGCCCTGGATAATCCAACCGAATCGGTCTCGGTTGCCTTTATCGATTTCGACTTCTTCAAACCCTTCAACGATACCTATGGTTTTCGCCAAGGCGACCGGGTGATTACCATGTTTGCCGATATGATGCGGCACGTGCAGAATACGCCCGGCTTTTTTGCGGGGCATATCGGCGGGGACGATTTTGTCTTGGGGGCGCTGGGCGCAGCTCAGGCCGATATGTCCGAGGCGCTCGAAACGCTTCTGGAGAAATTCCGCACCGATGTTTCCTCGCTCTATGAGCCGGAAAGCCGCTTGCGCGGCCACATTCTGGCCAAAGACCGCGATGGGCGCGAGCGGCAGTTCCCGCTGCTTCGGGCGAGCGCGGTAATGCTCTATCTGCCCGCGCGCTCCGACGAGGCCGACAGCCATGGCGCGACTGCCGAGGATATCGCGGCCCGCTTCGCCGCCCGCAAAAGCGAAGCGAAGGGAGCCCTCTCGGGCGTCGTCATTGAGCGAATGGAATGACGGCATTCATTCGATTTTATGATTTCTAAGATTAAATCTATTCGTTTTCAAACTTGGTTGCCGCCTGCCATACCTGGGGCCTTCCTTCCTCTCGGAGTGCCCCCGATGAAAGCTATGGTTCTTACTCAGTTCGGCGATGCATCGAACTTTACGTTGACCGATATTCCCGCCCCCGACTTGCGCCCCGGCACCGTGCTGATCGACGTGAAAGCCGCCAGCGTTAACCCGGTGGACTATAAGGTTCGGCAGAACGGCCCTGGTTTCGCCAATCCGCTACCCGCCCCCTTGGGTTTGGATGTTGCCGGGACGATCCGTGCGGTCGCCCCCGATATCACGGGCTTTGCCGTGGGCGACGCAGTCTATGGTTGCGCGGGCGGCATTGCCGGGGAAACCGGCACGAATGCGGAAATCATGCGCGCGGACACCCGCCTGATCGCGCCGATGCCGGTCAACCTCAGCTTCCGCGAGGCGGCAGCCCTGCCGTTGGTCTCCATCACCGCGATCGAGGCCCTGGAACGGCTCGGCGTTGGGGTGGGGACCCGGCTGCTGGTGATCGGCGGCACCGGCGGCGTCGGCCATATCGCGGTCCAGCTTGCCGCCGCGCGCGGGGCGATTGTCGATAGCACGGCCTCGACGATCGAAAAATCCATGCTGGCGAAAAGCTTCGGCGCGCGCGAAGTGATTTCCTACCGCACCGAAACGATCGCCGAGGGGGCCGCGCGCCTCACCCAAGGCGAAGGTTATGATTGCGTGCTGGATGCCACCGGCGGATCGGACATTGCGAGCGCCTTCGCCGCAGCCCGGCTGAATGGGCAAGTCGCGACCATCGTCTCCCACTACACGGCAGACCTCGCGCCGATGCATGTGAAGGGCCTTAGCCTGCACGTGATCTTCATGCTGATCCCGCTAATCCATAATCGCGGTCGGGAACAGCATGGGGCTTGGTTGCGCGATTTGACAAAATTGGTCGAGGCGGGCCGCGTCAAACCCTTTCTCGACCCGCAGCGCTTCGCGTTGGCCGACCTCGCCGCCGCCCATACTCATTTGGAAAGCGGTCAGGCCGTCGGCAAAGTCGTGATCGATATCGCCGAGTGAGATTGAGCGGGGGGCGGGTTGTCGCCGCCCCTTGCCTCCGGCTTGAGCCCTTTCGCCATTCATGCTAAATCTTCATAGATGCGCGCGATTGATTTGGAAATTGACCTATTGCGGTGCTTCGTTGCCGTTACCGACCGGGGGGGCTTTACCGCCGCCGCCGAGACGATTGGGCGCACCCAATCCGCCGTGTCGGTCAAAATTCGCAAGCTGGAAGACCTGCTGGGGCTGAAAGTCTTCGAGCGCACCAGCCGGTCGCTGGCGCTAACGCCGGACGGCGAAATTCTGCTCGGCTACGCCCGCCGCCTGCTCGATTTGAATGACGAGGCCGTGCAGCGCCTGATTGGCCCCGACGCCAGCGGCACTTTGCGCCTAGGCATCGCCGATTATATCGCCCCGCGCAGCCTGCCGGTGCTGCTGTCGCGCTTTAACCGGAACTTCCCGCGCATCCATGTGGAGGTGCGCACCGGGCTCGGCATGGATATGCTGCCGATGCTGGAGCGGGGCGAGCTCGATCTCGTTATCTGCGGGCGCGAACCGGCGCAGTCGATGGGCCGTTTGCTCTACCGCGAACCCTTGGTGTGGGTGATCGGCGAGAGCAGCCCGACCCCGCCCGGCCCTGCCGTTGCCATGGCGGCCCTACCCTATTATTGCAGCCACCGCCGCGCCGCCGCCGAAAGCTTGGCCCGCGCCGGGATGCATCAGGACATCATCTATACCAGCACCTCGGTTGCCGGGGTCCAGGCCGCCGTGATTGCAGGGTTGGGGGTTGGGGTTCTGCCGCAATCCGCCGTGATGCCCGGCATGCGGATTCTCGGGGAGGCGGACGGTTTCCCGTCGCTCCCCGAAGCCGAAATGGCCGTGGTTGGCGAAGACCGGCTGACCGGCACGGCGGGCGCGGCCTTCGTTGCCTTTTGGGAGGAAACCCTCGTGCCGCTTATCCGGCAGGAGAGGGCGGAGGCCGCCCCCCGCGCCCTTCTTCAGGCGTAACGAATTATCGAAAGATCGCTGGTTTCGATTTCCGGCTTTTTGCCCGACATTAGATCGGCCAGCACGCGGCCAGACCCGCAGGACATGGTCCACCCCAAGGTGCCGTGCCCAGTATTCAGGTAGAGATTGCCGAGACGCGTCGGCCCGATGATCGGCGTTCCATCGGGCGTCATCGGGCGCAGGCCCGACCAATAGCTTGCCGAAGCAATATCCCCGCCCGTGGGGAAGAGATCGCGGACAGAGGTTTCCAATGTCTCCCGGCGGCTTTGTGGCAGGTCGCTGGTAAAGCCCGAGAGTTCCGCCGTGCCGCCCACCCGAATGCGGTTGCCAAGGCGGGTGATGGCGATTTTATAGGTTTCGTCCATCACGGTGGAAACCGGCGCGCCCGCCTCGTCGGTCAAGGCGAGGGTCAGCGAATAGCCTTTCACCGGATAGACCGGCACGCGCAAGCCCAGGGGCGCAAGCAGCTTGGGCGAATAGCTACCAAGGGCCACTACATACGCATCGGCGTCGAGAATCCCGAGGCTGGTTGCAACCCCGGTGACGCGCGTCGCATCCGTCACCAACCCGTCGATGCGCGTATTGAAGTGGAACTTCACGCCATTGATTTCGGCCAGCTTCGCCAGCCGCTCGGTGAACATATGGCAGTCGCCGGTTTCATCATGGGGCAGGCGCAGGCCGCCGACGATCTTATGCTGCACTTTGGCGAGCGCCGGTTCGGCGGCGGCGCAAGCGGTCGGCGTGAGTTGCTCAAACGGCACGCCATATTGCTTGAGCACTTCGATATCGCCGCTGATCGCGTCCATCTGCTGGCGCGTGCGGAACACCTGCAAGGTGCCCTGCGTGCGCTCATCGTACTGGATGCCGGTTTCGGCGCGCAGTTCCACCAGCTTGTCGCGGCTATACTCGGCGACCCGAACCATACGGGCCTTATTGACGGCATAGCGCGCCGAGGTGCAGTTGCGCAGCATTTGCGCCAGCCAAATCCATTGGTTCACGTCCAGCGTCGGGCGCACTACCAGCGGCCCGTGCTTCATGAACATCCATTTCATCGCCTTAATCGGCACACCCGGCCCGGCCCAGGGCGACGAATAGCCCGGCGACACTTCCCCCGCATTGGCAAAGCTGGTTTCCTGCGCGGGC